>DATHUZ010000297.1:0-7830 GCA_035461725.1 Anaerolineae bacterium | reverse complement strand
GGACATCGCCGAGATGCACCTGTACGATGCAGACGGGCGCCTGGTAGGCCACGCGACGGGCACCTTTATCATCCTGCCGGGGATCCCGGCCGAAAGGAACGACAATGACACACAAGGATGAATCACACGAGGCGGTCGTGGCGCGTGCCGGCGACCTGCTGCGCCGCGACTATCACTGATCGGAAGGCATCCTGCTCGCCGTCGGCGAGCACGTGCTGGCCGAGTTGCCGCCGCTGTGCGTGCGAATGGCGACACCCCTTGCCGGGGGGATCGGCTGCAGTCATGAAGAGGCGTGCGGCGCCCTGACCGGCGGCGCGATGGTCATCGGCGCCCTGCATGGCCGCGTCGACCCGGCGCAAAACGACGACCTGGCCCAGTCGCTCATGACCACCTACCGCGACCGCTTTCACGGCGAGTTTGGCACCACGTGCTGTGGCCCCATCCGTAACTGGGTGCAGTCCCCTGCCGGCCCCGGCACCTGCGCCGTCGTCGTCGAGCGCGCGGCGCGGATACTGCTCGACGTCCTCTCCTAGTTGGTAGATTGGTAGATTGGTAGATTGGTGGGTCCCCAATCTACCAATCTACCAATTCCCAATCTACCGATCTACTGCCCCGTCACAAAGCTAAGGATCAGCCCGTGCACCACCTGCTCCACGGGCGCCCTGTCGTCGGTAAAGACCATGGTCGGATCGGTGAACTCGGAAGCGCGCGGGATGGAGCGACCGGCGACCTGCTGCAGGTACGGGTTCTCCATCTGCTCGGCGTTGGTTGCCAGGTTGTCGAGGCTGGTCGGCTGTTTCGTCGCCACCACCAGCACGTTGATCAGGTCCTGCCCGGGCTGCGCCAGGTCGACCAGGTACACGTTCGGGAACACGGACTTGAGCGTGCTCCCCAGTACCTGCACCAGGCTCCAGTCGGTTCGCGTCCGCCCGACGTTGATCGCCACTACGCCGTCGTCGGTCAGGTGATCGTAACACTCTTCAAAGAACTCGCGCGTCGTCAGGTGGAAGGGGATGTAGGGTGGGCGGTAGGCGTCGATGGCGATCACGTCGTACGTCTCGTCGCTGTTCGCCAAAAAGTAGCGGCCATCCGTCGCCACCGCGTCGAAATTCGGCTCCGTCATGTCGAAATACTCGCGCCCGACGCGAATGATCTCGGGATCGATCTCGGCGCCGTCGATCGGGATCTCGCCATACACCTCTGTGTACTGTTTGGCTACCGTGCCCGCCGCCGAGCCGATGAGGGCCAGGCTGCTCACATCGCCGGCCGCGTGGGGTGGGTTGTTAAAAAAGGGCGCGATCAAAAAGTAATCCCAGATGCCGCCGACGAGGAGCGAGTTGGGATCATAGATCGAATGCACGCCCTGCCCCTCGTTCAACTTGAGCCACACCTGGTCGCCCCACTGGACGACCTGGATATAGTTGTAGGCCGACTCGGTTTCGTACAACACCTCGCCAAGCTCTGCCGGCTTGATCAGCCCCCCGGGTGAGACGGCGATCAGCAGCGCCAGCACACCGGGCATGAGAAGGTAGGGCACCGCCCGCCTGCGCATCTCGGCGAACAAGCCCACGATCGACACCGCGAGTAGGGCAGAGGCCAGAAGCAGGAAGGTGTTGCGGGTGCCGATGTTCGGTATCAACAGGAGCACGGGCAAAAAGGTGCCCACCAGGCTGCCCATCGTCGACAGTGCGTACAGCCCACCCGCCACGTTGCCCGAGCGCTCCACCCCCTCTTCCTGCATCAGCAGACGGATGGCAAAGGGCGACACGCACCCGACCAGCGTGATCGGCACCGCAAAGAGCGCGATCACACCGAGCAGCGACCCGGCGAGGATGCCGGCGCTGTACTGCGCAAACCCCTCCATCGACCAGAGCAGCACAGGCCGCGCCACGAACGGCACCAGCCCCAGCAGGAACGACGCCCACGCCACGATCTGGTAGAGCACGTGATAGTAAGGGCGCCTGTCCGCCCACTTGCCGCCGACGTAATACCCTACCGTCAGATAGAGCAGCACAGTGCCGATCAGGACTGCCCAGATGATGAGCGAGTTCCCAAAGAACGGGTCCAGCAGTCGCGACGCCGACAGCTCCACCCCCAGCGTCGTCATGCCCCCGGTGAAAACGGTTAGCAGTAATAAGAAACGCTTCATTGTGCGAAATGACTCCTATGTTCTGTTGGCAGGCTGGAAGGTTGGAAGGTTGGAAGGCTGGGATCGACGCCTTCCAGCCTTCCAATCTTCCAGCCTTCCAATCTTGTCTATTATACCCGCTTCCGCACACGCGCGCAAACGACCTTGACGCTCGGACAGTTTGCTGCTATAGTGGGGCCGTGGGTACCAGGAACGTGACCGTTGTCCGCCCTTTCGATGGCTCGCTCCACGACGCTGAAGGGATTTTGGCCGTCGAGCGGGCGACTTTTGACGAATCGCCCTACAATCCGCACGAGGTCGCAAGGCTGCTGACCGGCGGCGCTCACGCTGCCTGGGTGGCAGCCACGGGCGACACGATCGCCGGCTTTGTCATCGCGTTTCCCACCCATGGCCTGGCCGGCCCCCGGTGGGAGGTCGATCTGCTGGCCGTGCGCCCGGCCTGGCGTGGCAGAGGCCTGGCGACGCGACTCATCCGTGCCGCCTGCGCTCACGGAGCCCGGATCGCGCCCGTGGCACGCGCGGTGGTAGCCACCGATAACCACGCGTCACTGCGTGCTTTTCAGCACGCCGGTTTTCAGCCCGCCGTCCACCGCTCCGAGCTGTTCATCATGCGCCTGACAGACGTGCCACCGCGGCCAGCCCTCACGGTCGGCGTGTCGGTGCGCGAGGCCGCCGGTGAGCACGAGCTGGCCCCCTGGCTGCCGGACGGCTCGCCGGTTCAGCCCCATCCCGGCGCGTCGCTTCTCGTCGCCGAGCGGGTAGATGGGGTTGCGGACAGCGTGGCTGCGAGCGAGCTGACCGGCTATGCCGAGCTGTTGTGGGTGAACACGCTGCTCTACGCAGGTGTGTGGATACAATCGCTGACCGCATCCGGCGCTGCGCAGCGCAGCGCGCTGGTGCGCGAGGCTGTGGGCCGCGCGGTGGCCCGCGGGCTGGACGAGGTGGGGGCGATGGTGCCCTCGGGCGATCTGGAGTGGCACCAGGCGATGCGCACCGCCGGATTCCAGTCGTTGGGTGAGTTCGTGTGGCTGGTCGCGCGCCTCCCCCTACCCGGCCTGGCAGAGGGAGCGAGAGGAGACGTGACAGGTGCCTGACCGCCGGCTCCCCAGGTCCCGCTGGGCCTGGCTGGCGGGCATCCTCTTGCTGATTGCGGCCGCCATCGCCCTCGTGATCTGGTGGCAGCCGATCGACGTTCTTCTGTCGTCTCAGGACGAGGTACGCGCGTGGGTCGAGGGGCTCGGAGCGTGGGGGCCGGCGGCCATCTTTTTGCTCGAGCTCGCCCAGTCACTCATGGCGCCGATCCCCAGCCCCGGGATTGAAGCAGTCGCGGGCTATCTATATGGTTTTGGTTGGGGCCTGCTCTACTGCACCGCCGGCATTTACCTCGGCTCGCTGATCACCTTTTTCCTTGCCAGGCGCTTTGGCCGCCCTCTGGCCGTGCGCCTGATGGGGTCGAGGTCGATGGATAAGGTCGACGATCTCGTGCGCCGCGGTGGGTCCCCCTTTTTCTTTCTCATCTGGCTCGTGCCCTTTGCCCCCGACGACCTGGCATGTGTCGCCGCCGGCCTGACGTGCATGCCGCCAAGGCGCTTCCTGCTTCTCATGGTCGTCGGCCGCTTCCCGGGCATCGCCGCCGCCGTCGCTGCCGGCGCCTATGCCATCCAGCTCGATCCGATCTGGTGGGCCGCCGCGATCGTCGCCATCGCTGCCGCCGCGATCGTCGTGTGGTGGCGTGGCGCGGCAATCCAGGCGGCGCTGCTGTCGCTGATCGAGTCACTCAACCGGCGGTTTTTCTAGCACCCTCACCTCAGCAGTTTGATCGTCCTGACTTCGTTTCCACCGACCTGGAGGCATACACGCCCCGCGTCGACCTCGACCTGGCCGACGACCTTTTCTTCGAGCGTCACCTGCCACGCTTCACGCACGGGCCACGAAAAGGAGAGCGTGCCGTGCAGCGGCTCCGGCGACGGGTTGTAGAATCGCACTACCACTCCCTGGCCGTCCTCACTCTGCTTGACGGCACTCAGAGCGAGCGGCGCCGGCTCCAGTGCCAGGAAGGAGGCCTGTCCCGGCAGGTCGCCGGCCAGATCGACCGGCCTGATCCTGCCCCGCTCCATTTCCCACTCGGCCAGGTCGGCTGCGGCCGGCAGCCAGCCCTCGATCTCGGTGCCGCGCATCACCGCCACCGGCGCTCGCCAGGCGCACGCCTCGCGATACACCGTCCGCCAGTCGGCTACGTGGGGCAGCAGCGCATACTCGAACACGTGCACGCCGGGGCACTGCGCCTCGGGTGTGGGCAGCGGCGGGCCGGCGTGTCCTCGCCGTGTCAGCAGGTCCCCCCGCGACAGGTGGCCTACGCAGCGCAGCAGCGTGAGCGCGAGGGTGACACCCTCACGTTCGCGCACGGCCTCGTACTCGGCCAGGCCGCGGTTGAGCACTGCCAGGCCTGCCGCCCCATCCGATAGATCCACAAAGTAGCGCTGGTGGGCAGTCGACGACGGCGGCTGGATCCACCCTTCGCCGGCCGGCAGGTCGACAGCCCGCTCCACCACGTCCCAGTGCCCGTGCGCCGCCGCCACGGCGGTTTCGATCCCTGCCGGCAAGAGGACGCGCAGGCGATGGTCACGCGCCCGGTTGTCGACCGTGGTCCGCAGATCGACCCGGGCGCTTCCGCTGCGCAGCGTCACCCGCGTGGTAACCAGGCACGCTACCCGGTTGGCACTGCGCTGCTGCCTGTCCGGCGCGAGCGCCTCCGGAAGCAGCAGCTCGTGAGCGATTTCGTAGGCCGCCTGGAGCGGCCCGGCCTCGATCAGGCGCACCGCTGCCGGCTGTCCACGCGTCGAGATCGTGGCGGGATTCGGGCAGGGGGAATAGTCGTACTCGTCGCCCGCGTCCTCCTCGTCCACCAGGGCTCCAAGCCCAGAGTAGCGGCGGCCGGCAGCCTTGTGGAACAGGTCGAGGGTCCCGTCGGGGCCGATCTCGACCCGCACATGGCGGTTCTCCATGCCGTTGGGCAGGAGCTGAACCGGGTCGGCGGGCTCGGGCGGGTCGGCGGGCGTGCCGGGCAGGGCATAGTACACCCGGTAACCGCCGGCCGGCAGGACGTCAAGCTGCACCGCGGCGCGCACGCGGCACAGGCGCTCCACCTTACCTACCTCCAGGCGCGTCAGGCGCTCCTCTTCGAGGATCTGGCACGCCATAGAGCGCCCATCCGCGGTTGCCAGGTTCAAGTCGGCGCTCAAGGGGTCGTCGTGCTCGAAAAAGAGGTCGACCTCGGCCACCTCGCTTCGCAGCCACGGCACGGGGTTGTAAATCAGAAAAGGCGTTCCGGGCTGCGCCGTGCGGTCGACGTGGTGGGCCAGTGCCCGAAACGCGTCGCGTGCCAGCACGGTGCCAACCTGCATTACCTGCTCGAAACGCAGCACGTTCTCGCGGTGCACAACGTCGGTGCTGCAGCCGCAGATGTCGTCGTGTGGGTGGTTCTGCAGCAACATACGCCACGCCAGGTCGAGAAAGGCGCGGGGGTAACCGCCGCCGCCGAGCAGCCACGCCCACGTGGCAAGGGGCTCGGCGTAGCACTCGAGCAGTGTCTGTGCCCGCTCGTTCGCCTGGTTGAGATAGACGCGCGACGAGTAGACGCCCTGCAGGTGGTTGTTATAGCGTCCGCGGTTAAACTCGCCGCGAAAGGTGGGCAGCCGCTCGCCGGCTTCCTCCAGCACCCGCCGCACATAGCCCGGCAGGTCGCCATGCTCGAAATGGACACCCGGGACCCGCGCTTTCGCCGCGTCGAGAATCTGCGGCAGCTCGGGCTGCGCCTCGGTGTGGTCGGTGCCGTTCAGCAGGAGCAGGCTGCGCGCGTGGCTGTGCTCGGCTGCAAGAGCTGTCGCCTGGCGCAGGTCCTCGACTGCCAGATCGAGGTCAAACTCGACGGCCGAGATGTCTCCGCCTTTCAGCCAGTAGCCGAGCGTGGCGGCGTTGCCATAGCTCTGGCGGAGATGAACGGCCAGGACGCGCGTGCCATCGGGCGCCTCCCACCAGAACTGATCACCCAGCGCCTCGCCCTCGTCGCCCATGCCGCGAGCGAACAGGGCCGAGCGGATGCCAAATCCCCGCAAGATCTGGGGAAGCTGCGCGATGTGCCCAAAGGCATCGGGCACATAGCCCTCGCGCATGGCCCCGGGTACGGGGTTCGCCCCGGGGCCGGGGTTCGCCCCGCCCATCTGCTCGGCCAGCCGGGTGCCGAGCAGCAGGTTGCGCACCAGCGCCTCGGGGCTGACCAGGTACTCGTCGGCGAGGGCGTACCAGGGGCCGACGAACAGCCGGCCCGCACGCACCAGCCGCTCGAGGTCGGCCCGCCGCTCGGGCCGCACCTCGAGGTAGTCCTCGACGGGCAGCATCTGGCCGTCGAGCAAAAAGCTGCGAAACTCGGGATCGCGATCGTAAAGCTCGAGCAGGCGGTCGATCAGCCGCACCAGGCGCATACGAAACACCTGGAAGGGCATGTACCACGCCCGGTCCCAGTGGGTGTGTGATACGACGACGCCGGTTGTCGGCACTGACTCGGTCATGATTCCTCCTCGATGACGGTGACCAGGGCTTAGCGCAGGATCTCTAGTATTTCCGCAAAGGTCTCACAGTAATAATCGCACAGCGCGCGTGTGCCACTCTCGACAATGTTCCCGCCGCCGATGCCAATCGTGGGGTAGCCTGCCAGGCGGATCGAGCAGACGCCGGCGCCGCTGTCCTCGATGCCCACCACCCGGTTGCGCTCGCCGAACGGGATGCCGAGGCCCACACGCCCCACCTCGGCATAGAGCCACGGGTGCGGCTTGGGCTCCAGCTCGCCCAGCGTGCCCACCTCTCCCTTGCGCAGGGGAAAACCGGCCGTGATGAACGCGTCGTAAAACTCGCGTGGATCGCCCAGCCCGAGTGTGCGAAAGGCCGACAGGATCTCGGGCCACGCCTTTTCGTACAGCCCCGACGTCACCAGGCCGAGCTTGACGCCCATCTCTTTCAATGTCAGCAAAAACTCTTTGATGCCGGGCGAGGGCACAAACGCGTCCTGCTTGCCGTGCCCGTCGACGATGGCCTGCATCTCGCGGTTGGTGTGCTCGAAATAGAGCTGTCGCGCCTCTTCCACCGTCCGATCGGGGGCGTACTTTTCGATGCAGTGCTGCAGGTGCTCCGACACGCTGTGGCCCGAGACGTAGGGGAAATCCTCCTCCTCCAGCTTGAAGCCGGGATCGTCGAGCAGGCTCGCCGTCGTGCGCTCGATGATCCAGATCCAGAAGTGCTCGCTGCGCACGGTCGTGCCGTCGAGGTCCATCAGCACGGCGCGCAGCGGCTTTTCCATCTCTGCCGGGTGCACCGGGTAGTAGGCCGGGTAGCCCATCTGCGAGTTGACGAGCGCGAGGCTCCTGTCCGCAAGCGCCACGAACTCGACCTTGCGGTCGCCGGTCGCCGTGATCGACTCGACGCCGCACTCGCCTACCGTAAACACCCCATCGCTCGTTCGCGCCAATGCGACCATGCCTGCATCGTCCGGGATCGTCCCCAGCCCTGGAATCGATAGAAGTTTCTCTTCCACGGTGACTCGCTCCCCTTTCTACATTTCAGTGCCTGGCACCGCCGTGCGGCAGTGCCAGGCACCAATGCGCTACTATTATACCCCCAGCGCGCCC
>DATHUZ010000296.1:0-4264 GCA_035461725.1 Anaerolineae bacterium | reverse complement strand
CGTGCCGCGCCTGGAGCGGCTACCGAGCCTGAAAGACATGGCCAGCGACGCGAACCTGGAGGTGATGCCCTTCGGCCTTCTGGGCTACCCGGTGCTGCAGGCGGCCGACATCCTGCTCCCCCGCGCCCACCTGGTGCCGGTGGGCAAGGACAACGAGGCGCACGTCGAGGTCACACGCGAGATCGCGCGCCGCTTCAACCGCCTCTACGGCGAAGTGTTCCCCATCCCCGACGTCATGCTCGGCGAGGTGCCCACCCTGATCGGCACCGACGGCCAGGCCAAGATGAGCAAGAGCCGGGGGAACGCCATCTTTTTGTCGGACGACCAAGAGGCGGTGCGCCAAAAAGTGATGACCATGTACACCGACCCGAACAGGATCCGGGCCGACATCCCGGGGCGCGTCGAAGGCAACCCGGTGTTCATCTATCACGACGCGTTCAACCCCGACGTCGACGAGGTGAACGACCTGAAGGATCGCTACCTGGCCGGCAAGGTGGGCGACGTCGAGGTGAAAAAGAAACTGGCGCGCGCCATCAACAACTTTCTCGATCCACTGCGGGTGCGCCGGAGCGAGTACGAGGCGCGGCCGGGGCTGGTGGACGACGTGCTGATCCAGGGGACGCGCCGGGCACGAGCAGTGGCATGCGAGACAATGGGGATGGTGTACGACGCGATGGGCCTGTTCGGCCCGCAGCTCCTGGCGCAGTATGGCGAGCGCCTGCACGCGGCGAACGGCGATATGCCGTCGCTGCCCTACTGCTAGGGCGAGAGGAGGGAGCCATGCACCTGTCAAGTGTACGCATCCGCGGTGACGAGTTTCCGTCGCGCCGCTGCTACCCGTTCAACGTGCCGACCCTGGCGGGCGTGCAGGAGCTACACTTCCAGCAGCCTGTAACGCTCTTTGTGGGCGAAAACGGCTCGGGCAAGTCGACGCTGCTCGATGCCATTGCCCGCCGCTGTGGCATCCACGTGTGGGACACACCGCGCCGCCACCTGGCGCACAACAATCCATTCGAAACGCGCATGGCAGAGTATGTGACGGCGACGTGGACGAACGGGGGGGTGAAGGGCTCTCTCTTCCGCGCCGAGACCTTTCGCGAGCTGGCCGATTTTGTGGACGACGTCGCGCTGTGCGATCCGGGCCGCCTGGAGTACCAGGGCGGTCGCATCCTGAACACGCTGTCCCATGGCGAGGGCATCCTCTCCTACCTGGCGCACCGCTTTCGGCTGCGCGGCCTCTACTTTCTCGATGAGCCCGAAGCGGCGCTGTCGCCGGCCAGCCAGATCGAGTTTCTTCACATCCTGCGTGCCGCCGAGGCGGCAGGCCAGGCGCAGTTCATCATCGCCACCCACTCGCCCATCCTGCTCGCCTATCCGAACGCCCAGATTTTCGCGTTCGAGCCGCCGCGCATTCGCCAGGTCGGCTACCGCGACACGCGGCACTACAAGCTCTACGCCCAGTTCCTGGCCGACCCATCCACTTTTCTCAGCTCTCGCCCGATGGCTTACGACATGAGTAGTTAACCGGCAGCTGCGCACCGGCCATTTGCGCATTTGCTCATTTGCAGATTTGCACATTCTAAACTCAAAGGAGGATATGACCATGGCACAGTACAAGTATAACCTGGAAGAGAAGGATATGCCGACGCAGTGGTACAACATCATCGCGGACATGGAGAGTCCGCCGCCGCCCTACCTGCACCCGGCCACGCTGGAGCTGATGGGGCCGGGCGATCTGGCACCCGTCTTTCCGATGGCACTGATCGAGCAGGAAGCCAGCCGCGAGCGGTGGATCGATATTCCGGAGCAGGTGCAGGACGTTCTCAAGCTGTGGCGGCCGGTGCCCCTCTTTCGCGCGCACCGCTGGGAAAAGGCGCTCGACACACCGGCCAAGATCTATTACAAGTGGGAGGGAGTCAGCCCTGTCGGCAGTCACAAGTCGAACACGGCTGTCGCCCAGGCATACTATGCCAAGCAGGAGGGGCTCCAGGGATTGGCGACTGAGACGGGCGCCGGACAGTGGGGCACCGCGCTCTCGTTCGCCGGCAGTGTGTTTGGCCTGGACATCGTGGTGTTCATGGTGGCCGTCAGTTTTCAACAGAAGCCGTACCGGCGGGTGATCATGGAGACGTGGGATGCACGCGTGGTGCCCAGCCCCAGCACCGAGACGAACGTGGGCCGGGCGATGCTGGCGCAGGACCCGGACACGACGGGCAGCCTGGGCATGGCGATCAGCGAGGCGATCGAGTACGCGGTGACGCACGAGGGGTACAGGTACTCGCTCGGCAGTGTGGTCAACTTTGTGCTCCTTCACCAGACGGTGATCGGGCTGGAGGCGATGAAGCAGATGGAGATGGCGGGTGACTATCCCGACATCCTGATCGGCTGCGCGGGCGGTGGAAGTAACGCCGCGGGACTGATCTTTCCCTTTATGCGCTCCAAGCTCGACGGCAGCCGGCCCGATCTGCGCGCGGTCTTTGTGGAGTCGAAGGCGTGCCCAAGCATGACCAAGGGGCGCTATGCCTACGACTGGGGCGACACGGCCAAGACGGGTCCGGTGGCCAAGATGCGCACCGTGGGCCATGGCTTTATCCCGGCCCCGGTGCACGCCGGGGGGCTGCGCTATCACGGCATGGCGCCCAGCATCTCGGCCCTGCTCGACCAGGGCTACGCCGAGGCGCGCGCGTTTGCGCAGAACGCCTGCTTTGACGCGGCGCTCAGTTTCTCGCGCAGCGAGGGGTACGTGGTGGCGCCCGAGACGGCGCACGCCGTCCGTGCCGCCTATGACGAGGCGCTGGCATGCAAAGAGTCGGGTGAGTCGAAAGTGATCCTGTTCAACGCCAGCGGACACGGCCACTTTGACCTGGGCGCCTACGACGCCTACCTGCGCCAGAACCTGCCTGACTATGAGCTCGAAGAGGAAGCGATCGAGCTCGCCCTCGAGGACCTGCCCCAGGTTCCTGCCTGAACGGCTGGAAGGTTGGAAGGTTGGAAGGCTGGAAGGTTGACTCCTTCCAGCCTTCCGCTTTTCGAGCTGCCGGATCTCCCAATCCGATAGTGATAAAGATCATGTACATCATTCAATATTGGGTGTAAGATAGGAGCGTGGACAAGACTGTGAACGACCTGGACGTTTGGTTGGACGACATGGCAGGCGCGTCGCTGCCGGGCGGCGTTGCGGCGGGTGCACTCGCCGGTGCGATGGGCGCGGCGCTGATTGCCAAGGCAGGACGCGTGTCGCTGCGGCACGGCGCGCCCGAGACGGCTGTGGCTGACATGATCGCCTTCGCCGAGGAGGGCCGCCGCGAACTTGAGCGGCTGGTGCAGGCCGACGTGGAGGCCTATCGCAAGGTTTTGAAGCAGGAGAGTGTGGCGGCGTGGCTGGCCGCGACCGGCGTTCCCCTCCAGGTGGCGGAGGTCAGCCATGAGCTGCTCGGGCAGCTAGAGCGCCTGTGCCAGGAGTGCTGGCCCGGTGTGGCGGTCGACCTGGAGATCGGCATCGATCTGCTCAAAGCGGCCCGGGCTGCCGGCTTGCGAGCGGTGCGCGAAAACCTGTCCTATCTGGAATCGAGGCCCGAAGCGGATGGCCAGCGCCGCCGGCTGGCGGCGCTGGTAGAGGAGGTTGAACCATGATCGAAGTGCGTCTCTTTGGCGAGCTACGACACCACGCGAGCGAGCCCAATGCAATGTCTGGCGTAGCGGTGTACGTGCCAGGCGGGGGTAGTGGTACTACCGTCGGCACCGTGCTGTCAGGGCTCGGAATCGACCCGACCAGTGTGGGCCACATGTTTGTGAACGGTCGCCTCTTGCCGCGGTCGAGCCAGCCCATCCATTGGGGGTACCAACTGCTGGCAGAGGAGCCACTGTCGTTGGAAGCCTCGCTGGACTATCCCGTGGCCGAGGGTGATCGCCTGGGCATATTCGCAAACAAGATGGCACTGGTGGTGGTGTAGGCTCGCCCGGCAAACCGGGACGGCTTGTTGGCTGGTTGGCTGATAGCGTAAAGGAGTGAACAATGATTCGAGGATGCCCTGGATCGATCGCGATTCGAGAGGCACGGCCCGAGGACATGGACTGTCCTCACTGTGGGCAAGAGATGGAGATCTGGTCGGACGAGCCTGTGGCGCGCTGCCACCACTGTGGGTTGTACGTCAGCAAGGAGCGGGGGGCGTCGTGCATCGATTGGTGCAAGGCCGCCGTGGAGTGCATCGGCCTGGAGGCGTACGAGCGCCTGAAAAAGGTGCGCCCGCTGGAGGAGTAGGTC
>DATHUZ010000295.1:0-2503 GCA_035461725.1 Anaerolineae bacterium | reverse complement strand
GGGGATACGCCATCGTTGCCGGTATCCCTTCGTCATAGTGCTTTAACCACAGCTTGTCCATGACCTTTCCTCCTCTCGTGTCGGCCGGACGGATCCGGCACCCTGTCCAACCCGCTACAGAAACACCACCTGTTGCACGATTTCCTGCTTCTGAATCAGCCACTCGATCTCCTGCTGCACCCGTGTGTCGCGCACCGGCTCGACCTCCGACACACCAGGGCCGTCCTGGCTCGTCTTCTCTTTCCACCTCAGCACAAACCCCGGCACCAGCGCGTAGGCACAGCCGCCCACCCCGCAGCAGGTCGTGTCAAATGCCGCATGCCCCACCACGTAGAGCACCTCACGCCCCTCAAAGGCCAAGCGCACCTCTTTTACCAGCAAGTAATGCCCGCCGATGGCGGTCACTTCCTGCCCGAGTGGCCGGTGGACGTACTCCTCACTCTCCATACCGCCCCACGATCGTGACACTTGAGATGTTCATGTGCGGCATCCCACCCAGGTTGTGGGTCAGCCCGTAACGGGGGTCCTGGAGCTGGCGGGCACCGGCACGGCCGTGAAGCTGCAGGTACATCTCGTACAACATGCGCAGCCCCGACGCGCCGATCGGATGTCCAAAGCACTTTAGCCCGCCATCCGGCTGGCAGGGGATGGCGCCGTCCAGGTCGAAACAGCCGTCGAGCACGTCGCGCACCGCGCCGCCGCGCTCCGAGATGTGCAGGTCTTCCATCGTCACCAGCTCGGTGATCGAAAAGCAGTCGTGGACCTCCATCATGCTGATCTCGGCGCGCGGATCCGTGATGCCCGCCTCGTCGTACGCCATCTGGCTGCACTTGGCTGTCGTCACAAAGTGATCGCCGTCCCACTCGTTGTACCCCATCTCCTCGCCGCTGCTCAGCGCGAGCTGGAGCGCCTTGACGCTGACCAGGTCCTTCTTACCCAGCCCCCTGGCAATGTCAGGCGTGGTAACGATGGCGCACGCTGCTCCATCGCTCACGCCGCAGCAGTCGAACAGGCCCAGCGGGTGGGCGATAATCGGCGCCGCCATCACCTGGTCGACGGTCACTGCCTTGCGCAGGTGCGCCTTGGGGTTGTGGACGGCGTTGGCGTGGCTCTTGGCCGAGACGTGGGCCATGGCGCGCTTGAGCTCGTTCATCGGGATTTTGTGCTTGGCGGCGTAGGCGCTGGCGAGCTGGGCAAAGAGGCCCGGAGCGGTGATGTTGGGCATCCACTGCCAGGTGAGCGACCCGGCGTTGGCCCCCCAGTTGGGCAGCCCGCCGTAGCCGATGTCCTTCAGCTTTTCGACACCCAGCGCGAGCGCGATGTCGTACGCCCCCGACGCCACGGCATAACACGCGCCACGGAACGCCTCGGTGCCGGTGGCGCAATAGTTCTCGACCCGGGTGACAGGGATCTTGGGCAGGCGGAGCGTCAGCGACATCGCCAGCGCGCTCTTGCCAACGCTGACCTCTTCCATGCACGTGCCAAACCACGCAGCCTGGATCTGGCCGCGCTCGATCCCTGCGTCTGCGAGCGCCTCCTCGAGCGCCTCGACCATCAGCTCCTCGCTGCCCACCTCCCACCGCTCACCAAAGTGCGTGCAGCCCATGCCGAGGACGACAACTTTATCCTTGATGCCTGTGGCCATAGTATTCTCTCCTGTACAAGGTAGATTGGTAAACTGGTAGATTGGGAACTGACCAATCTACCAGTTTACCAATTTACCGCAATTTGAACAGCTTTTCCACCAACTGCGATTTCATCAAGTCACCTTCGATCTTGAGCTTGCCGGCACTGTAGGCTTGCATCGCGGGCAGTTGGCCGCCGACGTACTTGATAAAATCGTCCGCCGACATCTTGAGCGTGGTCGTCGGCTTGGCATGCGTACCCGGCGCGACCGTCAGCACGCCATTGTCGACGGCCGCGTACCAGTCGCCGCCGCCAGGACCCGAGATGCTAAACTGAAAGACGACGTTGACCCCGGCCGCGGCCCCTGGCTGGAAGGCGTTGGGCAGGTCGTCAAAGATGGCCTGCACGCTTCCGGCGGCGCCGGCCGGCGCCGGAGCCGGCACATTTGCCTCTTCCGGCTCGTCAGGTGCCTCTGCCGGCCCGGTGAGCATACTCATCAGCATCGCGTTGGCGTCGTCGTAGGTCCGGGCGCCGCGCAGGCTGTCGATGGCCGCCCAGTTCTTGTGGATGTCTGCCAGGTCGGGCACCTTCTCGCCTTCGCCGAGCGCGATGCCGGGCGAGCTGATAACGGCCGACCGGCTGTAGTGTCCCATGCCGGCATTCAGCACCAGGCCCGAGTCGACACACTGCTCGGAGCAGAGGTAGAGGACGAGAGGGGCGACGTACTCGGGCTTGAGCCTGTCGGCGAACTCGGGCGGCAGCACGTCCTCCGTCAGCCGCGTCGTCGCCAGCGGCGCCACCGTGTTCACCTTGATCCCGTACTTGGCCCCCTCCAGCTTGAGCGTGTTCATCAGCCCCACCAGCCCCATCTTGGCCG
>DATHUZ010000294.1:0-2994 GCA_035461725.1 Anaerolineae bacterium | reverse complement strand
ATGGTCAGGAGAGAAAGTGTGAAAAGCTATCGCGCGGTTGTGGTCCGTGAACGAGAGGGTGGCGAGTTTGTGCGCAGCGTCGAGGAGCAGGCCGTCGACGACCTGCCTGCCGGCGACGTGTTGGTGCGGGTCGACTACTCGTCGCTCAATTACAAGGACGCACTGTCGGCGACGGGCCACCGGGGTGTCACACGCCACTATCCACACACGCCGGGCATCGACGCGGCCGGAGTGGTAAAAGAGAGCAGCGTGGACGAATTTCAGCCCGGCGACGAGGTGATTGTCACCAGCTACGACCTGGGCATGAACACGCCCGGGGGGTGGGGGCAGTACATCCGCGTGCCGGGCGAGTGGGTCGTGCCGCTGCCGGCGGGGATGTCGCTGCGCGAGGGCATGATCTATGGCACCGCGGGCTTGACGGCGGGGCTGGCCGTGCGGCGCCTGGAGCGCGCCGGGCTGGCGCCGGACCAGGGCGACGTGCTGGTGACGGGCGCCAGCGGCGGCCTGGGGAGCATGGCCGTCGGCATCCTGGCGCGTGCCGGCTACAACGTCGTGGCTGCCACGGGCAAGCCCGAGGCGGAAGGGTACCTGCGCGCGCTCGGCGCGGCGGAGGTGATTGCCCGCGAGACGGTGCTGGACGAGGCGAACCGGCCCCTGCTCCGGACCCGCTGGGCCGGCGCGGTCGACCCGGTGGGCGGCGAGTACCTGGCGTCGGTGCTCAAGGCGATCGAGTACGGGGGGTTCGTCGCGGCCTGTGGCCTGGTCGCGTCGCCCGATCTGCCCACGTCGGTCTATCCCTTTATCCTGCGCGGTGTCAGCTTGATCGGCGTCGACTCGCAGAACTGGCCCATGGACGACCGGCGAGAAGTGTGGCGCAGGTTGGCGGGAGATTGGAAGATCGACAGCCTCGACCGGCTGGCGACAGAGGTCAAGCTCGACGCGCTCGAACCCGAGATCGAGCGCATCCTCGCGGGGCAGCAGCAGGGACGCGTCGTCGTCAGCCTCTGACGCGTGCGCGTCCCTGTAATCTAGAATCGAAAATCCATCAGGCGGTTGGCGCAGGCTCCAGGATCTCTTCTTCTTTCTCCTCTTCCTCCTTGCCAAAGATCTGATCCCATAGACTGTCGATCAAGCCGAGCAGCCGGGCTTCTTTAAAGCCTGCGGCCAGGGCCACCAGGTAGACAACGCCCGGAGCGACCACAGTCGCTGTTTCACCAGCGCCAGTTTGCATACCCGGGGCCAGGATGCCCACCGCGCGGACGACCAGGTTCAGTGCCATGTAGACGATGGCGCCGCTGATAAAGCCGAGGAACGGCTTGCCGACGTACGACACCAGGAACTGGCTGTCAAAGTCGCGCTCGCCGACGTGCTTGAAGAGGCTGTAGAGCACCGCGACGGAGCCGCCGATGCCTCCCCACAGCATGGCCGAGATAAAGATGTCGAGCTCGATGAGGGAATCGGCGCTGCCGGCAGGGGCGACGATGCCGCGGAACCAATCCTGCCCGAGGAGGATGAGGAGCACCAGAAAGGCGATGCCCCACAACATGCCCCAGGCGAGGATCCGCCACTGGTACTTTTTCGCCGCGGCCTCGCTGGCCGACACGCGCTTCATCCGCGCGCGGACGAGCTCGAGATAGTACTCCGCCTGGGCCAGTTGGTCGATCTTGCGCATCACCAGGATATCGCGCGCCTTGAGCAGCGTGTTGTAGGCGTCGACGGCTACCGTCTCGTTTTCGCCCACCAGGCGGCGCACGCTTTCGTAGGCGGCGTCGATCTGCGACTGCAAAGCCTCGATCCACCCCTCGCCGAGCCGCTCCACGATCTCGGCCCGTTCCTCGGGAGTCAGTGGACGCTCGGGCAGGATGATGAGCTCGACCTTCTTTTCCGGGGCCTGGATGTCGCGCGCCTGGGCCAGCTCCGGCTGCATCTCCAGAAAGCGCCGCTCGGGCCGTGGTGGCACCACACCCGACGTCACGCTTCCCACCTCTGGGGGCGGCGGCTCGTACATCATCGCTACGTCCTCGTCGAGCGTTCTTTCTTCCACAGTCTCCTCCATGGTCGGAACTGGCACTTCGGCAACAGGCTCAGGTGGAGGCCCGGCGGCATACGCCTCTTCGATGAACGCGACCTCCATGTCGGCAGTTAGGGGGGGCTCCAAGTCGACGACGCTCACCACGCCGCGTGCCAGTGAGCGTGGCGCGCCGTCGAGGGCTTCTGCACGCAGCGCTTCTTCGATCTCTTCCACTTCCCACTCGGGCGGGGTCTCGATCTCGATCGTGGTTGGGGGGGCTTGCGACAGATCGGCACGCTGGAGGGCATCTGCACTCGAGTTGAGCAGCGTGTCTGGTGGCTCGTCTGCCCAGGGCTCGTGAGCCCCAGGCTCGAGAAACTCGGGCTCGTGAGCCCCAGGCTCAAAGGTCTCAGGCTCTTCCACCCGGTCAGGTGCTCGCGGCTGAATCTCGACTTCGGCGGGCTCGCCAAAGAGGATCTCGGCGCCCCGTCCCCGGATACTCGCACGTCGCTTGGTCATAGCTCCTCACCTCCCGCACATCTATGGCTTGGAAAGACGCGATTCCTGGACTGTCCCATTATACCACAGATTTGCAGGCGTGGGAAAAACGGGGTATAATCGCGTGCTGTACAGTTAACGTCGTAAGGGGGTGTTTGGAATGCCGAAAAGAACGTGGCAACCGAAAGTGCGCCGCCGGAAGCGGGTGCACGGCTTTCGGGAGCGGATGAAGACGAGGGGAGGACGGCTGGTCCTCAGGGCGCGGCGGCTTAAGGGCCGGAAGCGGCTTACGGTATAACGGAACGTCTGGCTTGGGGTGTTGTGCCCCAGGCCATCGACGTGATGCATAAGCAACATCGTCTGCGGGCGAACGCCGATTTTCAACGTCTCCGGCGTGAGGGCCAGACCGTGGCCCATCCTTTGATGGTACTCTCCTATCGACCAAACGAGACGAACCAGAGCCGGTTTGGTTTCGCGGTAGGAGT
>DATHUZ010000293.1:0-8822 GCA_035461725.1 Anaerolineae bacterium | reverse complement strand
AGCTCGTCGCGATAAATAAACATCACGACGTCGGCGTCCTGCTCCAGAGCTCCACTTTCACGCAAGTCAGACAAGATCGGCCGCTTGTCGGTGCGCGACTCGACACCGCGCGAGAGCTGCGACAGCGCCAGCACCGGCACGTTCAGCTCGCGGGCCAGTGCCTTGAGCGCGCGCGAGATGCCCGAGATCTCTTGCACGCGGTTCTCCGATCGATAGTCGCCGCGCATGAGCTGCAGGTAGTCGACGATGATCAGGTCGATCCCCACCTCGGCGTGCAGCCGGCGCGCCTTGCTGCGCAGCTCCAGGGCCGAGATGCCGGGCGTGTCGTCGATAAAGAAAAAGGTCTCGGCCAGGTCATTCGTGGCACGCATAAAGCGTTCCCACTCGTGCTCCTCGATCTTGCCGCGCCGCAGCCGCTGCGCGTCGATCCCCGTCTCTGCCGAGATGAGCCGCTGCACCACCTGCTCACCCGACATCTCCAGGCTAAAGAGCGCCACTCGCCTGTTATAGCGCTTGGCCGCGTTGCGCGCGATACTCAGCGCCAGGCCCGTCTTGCCCACGCTGGGCCGGGCCGCCAGAATAATCATATCGGAGCGCTGCAGGCCGCCCAGCAGCTTGTCGAGGTCGGCAAAACCGGTGGGGATGCCGATCACGTCGCCCTGCTGCCGCGTGAGCTGCTCGATCCGGTCGTAATATTCGCTCAGCACCTGCTTGATCGGCACCAGCTCGCGCGCGATGCGCCGCTCCGACACGCCGAACAGCACCTGCTCGGCGCGGTCCACCACTTCGTCCACGTCCTCGGCCTCTTCGTAGCCGAGCGCGGCGATCTGGCCCGCCGCGTCGATCAGGCGCCGGCGGGTGGCGGCACGCTCCACGATGCGGGCGTAATACTCGGCGTGGATCGACGATGGGACGGCATTGATCAGCGTGGTGATAAACGCCGGGCCGCCCACCTCGTCCAACTGCTCGCGCCTGTCGAGCTCGTCGCAGATCGTCAAAAAGTCGATCGGCTCGCGTCGCTCGTGCAGCGCGAGGGCGGTTTCATAGATCCAGCCATTCTTTTCCCGGTAAAAATCCTCCGGCTTTAGAATGACAGCCACCCGTATGATGGCATCCGGGTCGATCAGTAGACTGCCCAACAGGGCTTCTTCAGCCTCGACGTTCTGCGGGGGAAGCCGCTCGATCCTTTTGCTCTCGGTCACGCCTTGCACCTTTTCTAGCCTGGAGCCCACCTGGACCCGGGGGAAACGTCCCCGTTCTCACTTGCGATCCGCGCCGCCGGCCACCGGCACCGCCCATCCCTGCGCTCGCCCTTTCCACAAAGCAGGCTCCCGCAGGCGGATATCCACTCGCAGGAGCCCTGCTTCGGCTGCTTCCAGGTCCAGGCAGCCACGTATCCGGTACGCCGTTGGCCACAGGCCGGTTCATCAGGCACCCATTCTACCGTGCGCCTGTCGTCAGTCGCCCAGGTCCTCCAGGTCCAGCCCCTCGATAAAATCGCGGTAGGGCGCCAACTGCTCCTCTTCCTCTGGCGTCACGGCCTCCATGTCGATCTCTTCGTCCGGCGTGACGCCTGCCCGCTCCATCACCGACTCGCTGACGAAAATGGGCGCCTGCACGCGCACCGCGAGGGCGATCGCGTCGCTCGGCCGCGAATCCAGCTCGATCCGCTCCCCATTCCGGTCCATCACCACCCGCGCGTAAAAGGTATCGTCCTGCAGATCATTGACCAGGACGTGCGACACCGTTGCCCCGAGCTGTTGGATGCTCTGTTTCAGGAGGTCGTGGGTGAGCGGCCTGGCGATCTCGACGCCCTGGAGCTTGATCGTGATGGCATCAGCCTCATATGGCCCGATCCAGATGGCCAGGTACCGCTCCATGCCCTCCTCTTTGAGGACCACCACCCGATGTTGGGACAGCAAGCTGGCCCGCACACTATCAATGGTGACCTTGATCATTATCTACTCCTCTCAGTGAGCCCGGGCCGGCTCAGCCTGCCCGGCCTCCTGGTACTTGCGACGATTATACCACATTCGGCGCCAGGACACAAACAGCCACAAGTCCTATTGACTTTCAGCCCCTCCCATGGTAATATGGTGCCCGGCAACCGAATATGGAGGCGGGAGGGAATGGCGCGAGGGGAGGCGGCTGCTGGCGGCCGCCGGGTGGTGGGATTGAGCGCCGGCCTGGTCACCGGCGTTCTCAAGTTTGTGAGCCAGCATTCATATCGAGTTCTCCATCCAACGGTGCGAGGACCGGCGTACCGCGCGCGGCGCGCAAGCGGGACCGGCGGCGGCGCCGCTGCGATGGTATGTGGCAACCCCTCTGCCACGTGTGCTGACAATTCGGCCGACGCACGGCCGCCCCCGGCGCCAGGAAACCGGCGGGCAGGGACGTAGCCAGGGATCAGACGGCGGCAGGTGCATGCCTGATCCCCGGGCCGATCCTCCACGCTGCCTCTGCCCGACCGGCACGATCACGAATCGGATCGGGCACGACGAGCCTCTCGTGTCGCGCACGCCGGCGCAGGTGCACCGCGGCGCACTCCCACCGCCTGTCATTGCGAGGGGGCGCTAGCGATCGAAGCAATCTCCCTCCGCTTGTCATGGCAAGCGGCCGGCGCGGACGGAGGGTGGAGTGTTGTTGAGATAGAGATCAGGAGAGTAGAAAAGAATCTATGGCGTTTTCCATTCGTAAGGCATTGCTTGGCGCACCGATTCCCAGTGCGCGGGCGGCGGAAGAGCGGTTGAACAAGGTGCGGGCGTTGGCGGTCTTTTCATCCGACGCCCTGTCGTCGGTTGCATACGCGACAGAAGAGATCCTGCTGGTGCTGGTGGCGGCGGGAACGGCGGCCGCGCTTGGGCTGTCGATCCCGGTCGCGATCGCAATCGTGGCCCTGCTCGTGATCGTCGCCACCTCCTACTACCAGACGATCCATGGCTACCCGTCGGGCGGCGGCGCCTATATCGTCGCCCACGAAAACCTCGGCCGCTGGCCCGGGCTGACGGCGGCCGCGGCGCTGCTGACCGACTATGTACTGACGGTGGCGGTCAGCATCACCGCCGGCGTCGCCGCCATCACCTCGGCCTTTCCAGAGCTGCTGCCGTGGCGTATCGAGCTGTGCCTGGTGGCCATTGCCGTCGTGGCGTGGCTGAACATGCGCGGCGTGCGCGAGTCGGGCACCCTCTTTGCTGTGCCCACCTATGCCTTTATCGCGATCTTTTTTGCCCTGCTGGGGGTCGGGTTCTTTCGTTTAATGAACGGCAACCTGTCGGCAAGCGAGGTAGCAGCCGGCACTTCACCCACCACCGCGTTGGGGAGCGTGGGCCTGTTCCTGGTGCTGCGCGCTTTTTCGTCGGGCTGCACGGCGCTCACAGGCGTCGAGGCGATCAGCAACGGCATCACGGCGTTCAGGCCGCCCGAAGCGCGGAACGCCGGACTGACCCTTGTGACCATGGCGCTGCTGTTGGGGACCCTTTTTCTCGGCGCCACAGTCCTGTCGCACGAGCTGGGCGTCCTCCCGAGCGAGGAGCAGACCGTCATCTCCCAGATGGGGCGCAGCGTATTCGGAGACGGCGCGCTCTACTTTGCCCTGCAGGTCGCCACAGCCCTGATCCTGGTGCTGGCTGCCAACACCTCCTTCGCCGGCTTTCCACGCCTGGCGGCCATCCTGGCGCACGACCGCTACCTGCCGCGCCAGCTCACCAACCTGGGTGACCGCCTCGTGTTCGCGAACGGCATCCTGATCCTGGCCGGCCTCGCCTCGGTGCTCGTCGTCCTGTTCGGCGGCCGCACCCACAGCCTGATCCCGCTCTACGCCGTCGGCGTGTTCCTGTCGTTCACGCTGTCACAGACAGGCATGGTGGTGCACTGGCGCAAACTGCGCAGCGAGGGGTGGCAGTGGAAGGCAGCGGTCAACGGCCTCGGGGCCGTCGCCACGGGGATCGTCCTCCTCGTCGTGCTGTCGACCAAGTTCGTCCACGGCGCGTGGATCGTCACCATCGTCGTGCCCGCTTTTGTCTGGATCTTTTACCAGATCCACGAGCACTATCAGCGCGTGGCGCGCCAGCTCTCGCTCCAAGGACTGACGCCAGAACCGTGGGCATATGCCGACACGCAGGACCGGCTCAAGGTGGTGGTACCGCTGTCGGGCGTCCACCGCGGCACGGTGGCGGCTCTCCGCTTTGCCCGGACGATGTCGAGGGATGTTTGTGGCGTGGTAGTAGACGTCGAGCCGGAAGCCACCGCGCGCGTGCGGGAGCGCTGGGAGGTGTGGGGCCAGGACGTGCCGCTGATCGTGCTGCCGTCGGCCTATCGTTCGGTCGTCAGCCCGCTGCTCGCTTATCTCGACGAGCTGGATGCCCGCGACCCCGAGCGTGGATTGGCCGTGGTCGTGCTGCCCGAGTTTGTGCCGGCCCGGCCGTGGGAGGACCTGCTCCACAACCAGAACGCGCGCATGATCAAGCGCGCGCTCATCTACCGGCGCGGCCTCAACCGGAAGGACCGGGTGGTGGTCGACGTGCCCTATCACCTGGAGGAGTGAGAGAGGGGCACCTTCAGGTTTGACAAGCGCCGCCCTTGCGCTACAATGGAACCGTGGCTGAAAGAAGGCAGGAGAAACTGTACGTTCCCCCCCCGCCTCCGCGTGGAGACTGGCGTGAACGGGTAAAAGTTGAACACGAGGACGCTCCGCGCCGGAGGCTCGGTGGGTGCAGCCCCGCGCTGCTGGCGCTCCTGATCCTCGTCGCGGGGACGGTCGCCGCCTGCCTCTGCTTCGTCCTGGTCGACGCCCCGCGCTTTTTCCTGCCCGGCGACGGCGGGCGGACGAACGTGCTGCTGCTCGGCGTCGACAGGCGCAGCGGCGACGACTGGACCTACCGCACCGACACGATGATGGTCGCCACCCTCGACCCGGCTTCCCACACCGCCGGCCTGCTCTCCATCCCGCGCGACCTGCAGGTGCCGATCCCCGGCTATGGCGAGGACCGGATCAACACGGCGAACGTCTACGGCTACCTGCGCGACGTGCCCGGCGGGGGGCCGGCGCTGGCCCGGAGTACGGTCGAGACCAATTTCGGCATCTCGATCGACGGTTACGTCATGCTCGACTTTTACGCGTTCGAGCGGATCGTCGATGACCTCGGCGGGATCGACGTGTACGTGTCCGAGACGCTGCACGACACGCAGTATCCGGACCCGCGGCCCGGCGATCCGCACGCCTATACTACGATTCACTTTGACCCCGGCTGGCAGCGGATGGATGGCCGGCGCGCGCTGCAATATGCCCGCTCGCGGATGAGCACCAGCGACTTTGATCGCGCCAGGCGCCAGCAGGAGATCATTCTGGCGATACGAAAGAGGGCGCTGAGCCTCGAAGCGGTGCCGCGCTGGCCCGTCATCGTGGCGTCGGTGCTCGACTCGGTCAAGACGGACATGGGTCCGGCAGAGCTGGCGGCGCTCGCTTACTTGGGCGCGCGGGTGGACCCGGAACAGATGGAGCGGCTCGTGCTCGAGCAGCCCTACGTCTATGGCTACCGGCGCGCCGACGGCGCCGCGGTGCAGCTTCCCAACTGGGAGCTGATCCGCCCCGCGGTGGCCAAGCTCTTTGACTAGGAAGAGGAGGGCAAAATGACACATCCCCACGCGTATGAAACACTCGAGATGGTGGCACGCCGGCTCGATGAGCAGGAGGTGGACTGGATGGTGTTTGCCGGTGCGGCGGCGGCCGTCTATGGGGCCGAACGACCGGTCACCGACGTCGACGTCCTGGTGCCCGCCGACCAGGGCGAGGGCGTGGCGCGCATCTTTTACCTGGCCGACTCCGTGCGTAGTGACGAGGGCCGGCTGCTCTGCATCATGCTGCCCGGCGTCGACATTGTCCCGGGCCTCGGCATCGTAGAGGTAGACGAGGAGATGCTGGCGCGCGTGGGTCGCCATGAGGTCGGCGGCGTCGAGGTGCCCGTGATCCCCGTCGAGGATAACGTCCTGCTCAAAGCGATGTGGGGCCGCGGACAGGACGAGGGCAAGCACGATTGGCAAGACGTGCAGGCCATGCTGACCCACAGCTCCGAATTCGATTGGGATTATTTGTTGTGGCGCGCCAACGCCATTCCCGACCAGGCACGCGTCGACGAGGTGATCGCGCGCCTGAAAGGAATGCGCTAGGCGGCGTCGACGGCGCCGGTTCACGAATGGAGAACGCACACACGGATGGGGCAGGGCAGCCGTAGAAGAACAGGGAGCCACCGGCATCGGCCCGTGGCTCCCTTATTACCCAGCCTGTCTCACATGTCGGTTGACTAGATGACGCCTACCAGCCACAGGATCAGGAGGACGACCAGCAAAAAGCCGAGCAGTCCACCTGGCGCATATCCCCAGTCACCGCTGTAAGGCCAGATCGGCAGCGCTGCCAGAAGCAGCAGCACCAAAACGATCAGCAGAATTGTCGTCAACATGTTCCTACGCTCCTTCTACTTGTCAGGTATCCCGGCAGCCCTATTACTGCCTCGCGATTCATTCTAGCACAGAACCGACGACCATAACAGACGGTTTACGGTTGGAGAGAGTGGGGAGTAGGTTGGAAAAGGTAAAGATCGGTGGGTGCGGACCCGGTCTGGACAGGAAAACTACCCGGTGGGTACCCACCGGGTAGCGCGGAACCAGGTTATGCAGAGTATTGCGGGCAGGTTGAGCGACCCGCCGGGTCACCGAGCCGTGCGCAGGTTCTCGGCCACGAAATCCCAGTTGACCATCTGATCCAGGAACGTCTGCACGAAATCGGGACGGCGGTTCTGATAATCCAGGTAGTAGGCGTGCTCCCACACGTCGACCGTCAGCAGCGGCACCTGGTTCGCCGTCAGCGGGTTGCCGGCGTTCATCGTGCTCACCACCTTCAGCTCGCCGTTGTCGAGCACCAGCCAGCCCCAACCGCTGCCAAAGCGGCCCACGGCCGTGTTCTTGAACTGCTCAGCGAACTGCCCGTAGCCACCGAACGACTGGTCGATCATGCGTGCCAGGTTGCCCGCGGGCTGCCCGCCACCGTTCGGCTTCATGCAGTTCCAATAGAAGGTGTGGTTCCACACCTGGGCACCGTTATTGAACACGCCCACCTTCGATGGATCGTCCGCCGTCAGGCGGATGATCTCCTCCAGCGGCTTGTTTTCCAGGTCGGTGCCTGCGATCAGCTTGTTCAGATTGTCCACGTACGCCTTGTGGTGCTTCCCGTGATGGAAGCTAAAGGTCTGGGCCGACATGTGCGGCTCCAGCGCGTCGGCCGGGTACGGCAAGGGTGGAAGCTCAAAAGCCATCGTCATTCTCCTTTCTGCTCTCCGGAAATTGGCTGTGTCACTGAGGAGGGGCGGCGATGCCCACCACCGCCCCTATTATAATACGCAACCGCCCGGGATGCAATTCGACAAGACGCTGTGTCGCGCAGAATTCACGATTTCGGAACGTTCAACCGCTATAATGATCCAGGCGTCAGTATCCGCGCCCATGCGCGCCCTCGACGCGGAATCCCAAGCTCGAAAAATGGAAGGAGAAAAGGACATGGCACACAAGCACCAAAGACGGACAATGGTCCAACTGATCGCCCTCGCGCTGGCGTTGGTCCTGGTAAGCGGCCTTGGCAGCCAGAGCGGTCTCGCCGGCAGCCTCGCCGCGCCATCCGGGCCACAGGGTGGGTTCAACCCCAACGCCTTCACCTACCAGGGCCGGCTCCACGACGCGGCCGGGCCGGTGGACGGCACGTGCGATTTCACCTTCAGCCTGTACGACGACCCGAGCACTGGCACTTTGTTGGACACGCAAGAGCACCTGGCCATCGCCGTGAGCGACGGCCTGTTCACCGTGCCGGTGGGTTTCAACGCGGCGTACTTTGACGGCGCCCCGCTGTGGGCGCTGATCGCCGTCCGCTGCCCGGCCGGGAGCGGCGAGTATGTCGCGCTCAACCCACGCCAGACCCTGACCCCGGCACCCTATGCCCTGTCGCTGCGGCCAGGCGCCATGATTCACAACCAGAACACGAGCGGCGTGGAAGAGGCCCTCAAGCTGTCGAGCGATGCCGGCGACGGCCTGGCGGTCACCGCGGCCGGCAATGATGGCGTCAAAGTGACCTCGGCCGGAGGCAAAGGGCTGAATGTGGCATCGGCCGCGGGCGACGGCGCGTTCGTGCTCCTCGCCGGCAGTCCGGGTATTGTCAACACCAGCACCGAGAGCAACGGCTTCGAGATTGGCGGTGCCGCGGGCAACGGACTGTTCGTCGGCCGGGCCAACGTCCACGGCGTGCACGTCAAATCGGCCGGCGAGCACGGCCTGCTCGTGTCCGACTCGGCCGGCGATGGACTGGCGGTGTACGATGCTGGCGACGACGGCGTCGAGGTCCTCACGGCGACCGACGACGGCGTGGCCGTGGGCTCCGCGGGCGACGACGGCGTTTACGTGCACGCCGCCGGCGCCCCCAGCGCCATGAACCCCAGCGTCGACAAAAACGGGTTCGAAGTCGCCGGCGCGCAGGGGCACGGCCTCTGGGTGGGCCGGGCCGACCTGGACGGGGTGCTCGTCTACTCGGCGGGCGACGAGGGCGTGTACGTCGACACCGCCGGCAGCAACGGCTTTGAGGTGGCCTCTGCCGGTCTCGATGGCCTGGCGGTGGGCTATGCCGCCGACGACGGCGTGTTCGTTGTGTCGGCCGGCGACCTCGGGGTATATGCCGCCACCACCCAGGCCAGCAACAACTATGGCCTCTACACCCCCGACAACCTCTACTCCCTCAATTTCCACGTGGCCGGCGCGGTGATGGTCGTCGCCCAGAGCGGCGATGC
>DATHUZ010000292.1:0-11370 GCA_035461725.1 Anaerolineae bacterium | reverse complement strand
GTATCATCATGGGCGAGCTGCAGCGAATCACCAATCACCTGCTCGCCGTCGGCTTTCAGCTCAACGAGCTGGGTGCCATGTTCACGCCCATGATCTATGCGTTCAACGAGCGCGAGCACGTGCTCGACCTGTTCGAGACGGCGTCGGGCGCGCGCATCATGCACAACTACTATCGCATCGGCGGGGTGTATGGCGACGTCAGCGAGGAGTGGCTGAAGCGGTGCGCGATGGTGGTCGACAGGCTGGACCGCAAGCTCGACGAGTTCGAGCAGCTCCTGACCGACAACGAGATCCTGATCGCCCGCACGCGCGGTGTGGGGGCTATGACGTGGCAGGAGATGGTCAACTATAGCGTGAGTGGGCCGATGCTGCGCTCCGCGGGACTCGCGTACGACATTCGCAAGGTCGAGCCCTACTCGATCTATGATAGCTTTGAGTTTAACGTGCCGACGCAGAAAACAGGCGACGTGTACGACCGCTACCTGCAGCGCATCGCCGAGGCGCGCGAGAGCGTCAAGATCCTGCGCCAGGCACTGGCGCGCATTCCGCAGGGCGACGTGATTGCGAACAAGCGCAAGGTGTGGAACCCCAAGGTCCCCGCGGGCGAGCTGTACAGCCGCGTAGAGCACCCGAAGGGGGAGCTGGGCTTTTACCTGGTGAGCGACGGTGGCATGAATCCGTACCGCTATCACGTGCGCTCCGAGTGCCTGATCAACCTGACCGCGCTGGAAGCCATGTCGGTGGGGCACCTGCTGGCGGACGCAATCGTCATCCTGGGCAGCATCGACATCACGCTGGGGGAGGTAGACCGCTAATGTTTGGACTGGGACTGGTCAAGGGCCTGGTCGTCACCATGCGCCACTTTATCGAATCGTACGTCTATGACCGCCCGCCATGGCAGTGGCTGACGATGTCGCGCTACGACGAAAAGTGGCTGGAGAGGCACCAGGCGATCGACGGCAAGGGCATGTTTACCATCCAGTATCCCGAGCAAAAGCGGGTGCCCGCCGAGCGGTTCCGCTTCCTGCCGATGCTCATCTACGAGGAGACGCCCGATCATCTGCGCTGCACCGCGTGCGGCATCTGCGCCCGCGTCTGCCCGCCCCAGTGTATCTGGATCGAGCGCGGCACAGACGAGCGAGGCCGGCCGACGGCCGACCCATCAGGGTTCTGGATCGACGCCGTGATCTGCATGTCGTGTGGCTACTGCGCCGAGTACTGCCCGTTCGACGCCATCAAGATGGATCACGTGCACGAGATTCCGACCACAGATCGCAACCGCGACATGTGGCTCGACATCCACGACCTATCGGTGTCGCTCGAGTACTATGGCAGCCTGCACCCGGTTGACTTTGCGACCGAGCAGGCGTGGCGAGGCGAGCTGGCGGAAAGCAAGCGCCAGGCGGCGGAAGCCAAGGGGCAGAAGTACGAGCCGGGCGACAAACCGGCCCCCAGGACAGAGTACCTGATGGAGCCGCAGGCTGAAGCCACGACGGTCGGGGTGCGCGTGGAGACGATGGAGCCGCATGGCGATGAGGATAAAGCCTGATAGGCGCCCGGGTGCCCGGTGAGAGGGGGACACTGACGATCCAGAATCGTGTCGATCTGCACTGCCATACCGCCGCCTCTGACGGCAGCTTGAGTCCCGAGGCCCTGGTGGCCCGCGCGGCCAGCCAGGGCCTCGAGGTTGTGGGGATTACCGATCACGACACGACCTCTGGGCTGGATGCCGCGCTGGCTGCGGGGCGGACGCACGGCGTCACCGTGGTACCGGGGGTGGAAATCAGTGCCGTAACCGAGAGCGAAGAGGTTCACCTGCTGGGCTATTTTATCGATCGGGAGAACCCGGAGCTGCGGGCGATGCTGACCAGGACGTGCGATGCGCGGCGCGAGCGGGCACGGGAGATGCTGGCACGGCTGACGCAGCTCGGGCTGCCCCTCGATTGGGAGCGACTGCTAGAAGTCGCAGGGGAGGGAACCGCGATCGGCCGGCCACACGTGGCGGCGATGCTGCTCGAAGCGGGGCACATCGAAAGCTGGGAGGAGGCGTTCGAGCGGTGGATCGGCCGGGACTGCCCGGCGTACGTCGAGCGCTACAAGCTGTCGCCGGAAGAGGCGATCGCGCTGGTGCGGCGCAGCGGTGGACTGCCGGTGGTGGCCCATCCATATATCTATAGCCGGCAGGGGGAGCGCCGGCATGGTCTCAATCTGAAGAGCTGGCTGCCGCGGTTGTGCGAGGCAGGCCTGGCCGGGATCGAGATCTATTACCCGAACTATCCACGCGAGGCAAGCCGCCACCTGTTGTCGCTGGCTATCAAGCACAGGCTGGCCATCACGGGCGGCAGTGACTTTCATGGTGGCAGCGCCGGCAGCGCGCTGGGCAGCGTCTATGTGCCGTGGGCGGCATGGCAGGGCTTGCTGCGGCGGTACGAGCACGTGGCACAGCGCAGAACCGAACAGGCTGGGAAGCAGGCGCTCGCCGCCGACTAGTAGCCGGTTAAACATGGACTGAGGGGCTGCGGGTGGCAAAAAGACGGCTGAAGCCGTGACTACGAACCCATCCGTTGCAAAGAGACGGCTGAAGCCGTTGCTGCGAACCCATCCGTTGAGCCTTGACGCGGTACCAGGGCCAGAGGGCGTGGCGTGTAATAAGAGGCCTGCCTGTGCATCTAGATCAAGGAAGCGGCGGGGATGGCACCGGGGGGTGCCCGCCCGTCGAGTGTAAAGTGTGGGACGAACAACCTAGACGGGAAGTAGTGAGCGCATGGCTTTGAATTCGAGAACCGAGCTGCTCTTTCCCCCACGCCTGATCCCCGGCCTGGCCAGGCTGCGTGGAGAAGAGTGGCGCAAGCTGGTCGAGCGTATCGCCTCGCTGTCCGAGACGCACCCCGACACGCTGGCGTTCTGCCTGATGATGATCCGCCTGAACGCCTGCCTCGGCTGCGTGTCGGGCAGCTATCGCTTTATGCGCGGCTGCGAGCTCTGCTCGCACCAGACGATAGCGCGCTTTCAAGGCACAGACGAGGAGTTGATCGAGCTGTACGAGCGCGCCAAACAGGACCTGGAGCGTGCCGGCAAGGAAGACGTTGACCTGGTGGCCGATACTCCGGACCCAGAGGCGGTCGAAGAAGAATGAGTCGGAAACGGATCGGGATCATCGGTGGGGGCTATGCCGGCCTGATGGCGGCGTACGAGCTGCAGAAGCAGGGGCACGACGTCACCGTTCTCGAGAAATATGGACAGTGGGGCGGCCAGGCGGCTACGCTCCCACTGCTTGGCACCCACATCGAGTACTTTTATCACCACCTGTTCGGCAGCGATACGCACATCCTGTCGTTGATGGATGAGCTAGAGATCGGCGAGCAGTTGCGCTGGATCGAGTCGAAGGTGGGCTTTTACTATGGCGGGCAGATCTATGATTTTGTGACCCCCTTTGACCTGCTCCGCTTCCGGCCCCTGAACCTCTTTAACCGGGTCAAGCTGGGGCTGATGTACCTATACCTGCAGCGCGTGGATGACTGGCGCAGACTGGAACAGATCACGGCAAAGGATTGGATCCTGCGCTACATGGGGCAGGAGATTTACGAGAAGGTGTGGGGGCCACTGCTGCGTGGCAAGTTCGGGGCGCTTGCCGACGAGGTGAGTATGACGTGGCTGTGGGGCAAGATCAAGGTGCGCGGCAGCTCGCGCCAGGGCGCCACCGCCACCGAAAAGCTCGCCTACCCGATGGGCAGCTTTGAGATCATCACCCGGGCACTGGTGGACCGGCTGGAGGCGGGAGGCGCCGACCTGCGGCTGCGGCAAGAAGTGCTCGGGCTGGCGACAGCCCCGGATGATCCCAGGCGGGTGACAGGGGTGATCACCAGGCAGGAGACGATCCCGTTCGACAGCGTGATCGCCACGGTGCCCGGCTACAACCTGCTCGAGATCGCGCCGCCCACGCTCGACGGCGATTACGTCGCGCGGCTCGAGTCGGTGCGCTACCAGGCAGCCATCGTCTTGCTGCTGGTGAGCAAGCAGAGCCTGAGCCGCATCTACTGGATGAACATCGCCGACAGGACGATGCCGTACGTGGCGGTGATCGAGCACACCAATTACGTGCCGCCGAGCGAGTACGAAGGCCGGCACCTGATTTACGTCTCTAACTATCTCGAGCGCGACGATCCGCGCTACGAGATGCGGGCGAGCGAGCTGTTCGACCTGTACGCGCCGCACTTGAAACGGATTAACCCGGCCTTTGCGCCGGATTGGATCGAGAAAAAGATTGTGCTCCGCGCCGAAGCGGGGCAGCCGGTGATCACGCGCAACTACTCCGAGCGCGTGCCCGACCATCGCACACCCCTTGCGGGCCTCTACCTGGCGAATACGCTCCAGATCTATCCGGAGGACCGCGGGACGAACTACAGTGTGCGGCTGGGCAAAAAGATTGCCGGGCTTGTCGACGAGGACCTCAGGGGCAACACGTAACTTTCGAGTCGTCATTCTAGCTCAATACACAGGAGGACGCGGTGACCCCATTTCGGGAAGACCTGTGGAACCTGCCCGAGTGGATGTACACCATCCACTGGATCCTCGTCATTTTTTGCGGCGCGCTGGTCGTGTACGGGCTGTGGCGGCGGGTGCGCCTGTGGCGCATGGGCCGTCCGGTGAATCGCCTCGACCACCTCGGGGCGCGTTTTGGCAGCCTGCTCGTGCACGGACTTGGGCAGCGGCGCATCCTGGACCAGGCCTACCCCGGGCTGATGCACGGCCTGATCTTTTACGGATTCGTCGCCTTTTTCATCGCCACGTCGCTCGTGGGCATCCAGATGGACCTCGATTTGTTGATCTTGCAGGGCGACTTTTACCTCTGGTTCGAGCTGATCGTCAACGCCTTTACCCTGCTGTTTCTGATCGGCCTCGGGCTGGCCACCTACCGGCGCTATGTAGCCCGGCCCGACAGGCTGAACATCGACCCGACGGACGGCTATGTGATCGGCAGCCTGGCGTTCATAGCGCTGACCGGGCTGGCGCTCGAAGTAATGCGCCTGCGATCGCAGCAGCCGGCGTGGGCCGAGTGGTCGTGGCTGGGCAACGCGCTCGCCGGCGTCTTTGGGCCGCCGCCAGAGAACCCGCCGGCGATTTATCCCTACGTGTGGTGGACGCACCAGCTCGCGACCTTTGGGCTGGTGGCGTCGCTGCCATACACCAAGTTCTTGCACATCGTCACCTCGCCCACCAACGTCTTTTATCGCGATCTGGGCCATCCCGGCGTGATAGAAAAGATCGAGAACATCGAGACCACGGAGGAGCCGCTCGGCGTGGGGGCCATTCCGCACTTTACCTGGAAGCAACTGCTGGACGGGGACGCATGCACCGAGTGTGGCCGGTGCCAGGCGGCGTGCCCGGCGTACGCCGCCGGCCAGCCGTTATCTCCGAAAAAGGTGGTGATGGACTTTCGCGACAGGATGAGCGAGTATCCGGGGGCGCTGTGGAAGTGGCAGGAGCCCTTCCTCGCCCGGGCGCCGATCCTGCGCCGCATCGCGCTGGGCACGGGCGAGCCGTCGGAGCGCGAGCTGGTGGGCGACGTGATCCTCGACGAGACGCTCTGGTCGTGCACGACGTGCCGGGCGTGCGAGCGCGACTGCCCGGTGTTCATCCAGCCGATGACTGAGATCATCTCGATGCGCCGCCACCTGGCGCTGGAGCAGGGGCGCCTGCCCGACACGCTGGCCGGGGCGCTGCGCAACACGGAGCGGCAGGGCAACCCCTGGGGCCAGGCGCGCCACCAGCGCACGGCGTGGGCCGACGGCCTCGACGTGCCGGTGATGGCCGACGTGGGCGAGGCCGACGTGTTATACTGGGTCGGCTGTGCCGGCAGCTACGATCCGCGCAACCAGAAGGTCAGCCAGGCGATGGTCAAGATTTTCCGCGCGGCGGGCATCGATTTCGCGATCCTGGGCGAGGAAGAGACGTGCAACGCCGAATGGGCACGCCGCGCGGGCGAAGAGTACCTCTACCAGATGCAGGCGGAGCAGAACGTCGAGACGATAAAACAGTACCGCTTCAAGCGGATCGTCACCCAGTGCCCGCACTGCTACAACACGCTCAAGAACGAGTACCCGCAGTTCGGAGGCGAGTGGGAGGTGGTGCACCACAGCCAGCTCATCACAGAGCTGATCGAGGCGGGGCGCATCAAGGTCGGCACGACGCCGGCGCAGGTGGCGAGGGGCCGGGTGGCCTACCACGATAGCTGTTACCTGGGGCGTTACAACCAGGTGTACGATCCGCCGCGGCGGGTGCTCGATGCCGTGCCAGGCCTGGCGCGGGTCGAGCCGCCGCGCCACGGCGAGAACGGCTTTTGCTGCGGTGGGGGCGGAGCGTGCATGTGGATGGAGCACGAGCCGGGCCGGCGCGTCAACGATGCGCGCATGGACCAGATCGAAGCGGTGCACCCGTCGCTGGCCGCCGTGGCCTGCCCCTTTTGCCTGATCATGCTCGACGAGGCGGCGACGGCGCGCGAAGGGGCCGCGCCGGGCGTGATGGATATCGCCGAGATTGTGGCGGCAGCACTCTAGTGGTTGGAAGGTTGGAAGGATGGAAGGCTGCCCAGCCTTCCATCCTTCCAACCTATCCCGCTAATGTCCCCCTGTTTGACAAAGATGCCCTTGAGATGCTACAATCGGCCCCAGAATGGGGTATAGAAAAAGATGTCTGAACTGCAGATTTTGACCATACACGACCCGGAGCAGCTCGAGGTGCTCCGGAGCAAGGCGAGAAAAGTACAAAAGGTGACGCCATCGCTGGTGGCGCTGGCAGAGCGGATGCTGGAGACGATGCGCGAGGCGAATGGGGTGGGTCTCGCCGCGCCGCAGGTGGGCGTGCTGCAGCGTTTTTTTGTGGCCGAGCTGCCCGAGGACGAGGAGACGGGCGAGCCGGCCGAGACGTACATCCTCTTTAACCCGGAGATAATCAAGGGGCGGGGAGAGGACGTTGGATATGAAGGCTGCCTGTCGATCCCGGGCTACATCGGCGAGGTGGCGCGCCAGGAACAGGTCGTCGTCGAGGGGCTCGACGAGCGGGGGCGCCCCATGCGCCTGAAGGTCGAGGGGTACCTGGCGCGCGTGTTTCAGCATGAAATTGACCACCTGGACGGGGTGCTCTATATCGACAAGCTGACGGATCCGGCGACCTTCCAGCCCGTAGAGGTGGGCAGGGAAGAGCTGGCCGAAATGGAGATGGCGCCTGCGTGAGCGTGCTGCGCAGCCTGGGGTAAACGCATTTAGCTCGGTGCGAGGTGCAAGGCACTTTGAACGACAGGTGCGACACTTCCGCCCAGCTCGGGGCGGCTTGTGAAGTGGTCGAACGTGTGCTATAATCGTGCCGCGAAATCGGCGCTGACACGTGGCGATGGCTGATTCCGAGACCAAGATCATTACCAAACTATTGGAGCGGCGGCAGATCGAGGCCGAGTTTCAACGCCTGCTGGAGGCGACCTCGGCAGCCGAGTTCCGGCGCGGGGCAGCCCAGATCGCGGCGCACGGCACACAGGTGCTGCCTGTGATCGTGGCTAACCTGGGCCGGGCCGACGCCGGGCTGCTGAATGTGATGGGCGAGGTGGCAGCGCTGCTCGACTCGCAGGACGCGGTGGTGGCCCTGCGCGAGGCGGTGCTTCACGAGCAGCTCACCGACCGGGCCCGGCTGGCCGCGATCGAAATTCTGGAACGGTGGCTGGGGTGGCCGGCCGACGACGAGCTGCTCGACAGGGTGCAGGATCCGCAAGGGGTGGTGCTGGCAGCGCTAGACAGGGCGGTCGGCCAGGGCCGGCACGACGCGGCAGCGCTGATCGATTACGTCGAAGGGCTCGATCGCCAGGAGCCGGACGTGGTGCTCTCGGCCCTGGGGGCGCTGCGACGCCTGGCACAGGCCGGGCATGACGGGATAGTCGTCGAGCTGATGCGCATGATGGCGCTCGACGTGCGTGAGGAGATTGGGGCCGCGGCGACCGAGGCGCTGGGCACCATCCGCGAACCGGCGTCGGGGTGGGCGCTGCAGACGCTGATCCCGACTGCACCGCCATCACTGGGCGAGCGGACGGAGCGGCTGTTACGCAAGCTGCGCTTCAGCGGCGTCGAGGTGGAGCCGTCGGTCGAGCCGGGGCCTGGCTGGAGGGCGTTGGCGAGCCCGCCGACGGCGTCGGGCCAGCAGAATGTGTGGTTCATCCTGGAAGAACAGGACACGGGCCACGCGCGGTTTCTGAACGTGCTGTTGCACGATCACGCCGGGGCCGTGGAGGCGGCGGCGCACGAATGGGTGCCGACGATCATGCTGCTGCCGGCGCGGCCGGTGGGCCACGTGCACGACGTGGCTTTTCCCGACGGGTCGGGCTCGATCCTGCTGGTCGAGGCGCCTTTCGACGTGGGCCGGCGGCTGGTGCTCGACGCACTGAGTGCGAACCGAGAGACGCAGATTCCATTGGCGGGCACACTGCGGCTGCGCAGCCCGTGGCTGTGGGGGGTGAGTGGCGGGCGGACGCTCCCTGATCGACGGCGGCCCGAGGAGCCGGCAGCCGGTGGAGACACGACCCGGCTGCTCGCACACCCCGCGTTGGCGGGCTGGGCGATCGGCGGCCATACACTGCTCGATCTCGCCGCCGGCCCGCGGGGCAGGCAGGGATGGAAGCTGGACGTGTATGAGCAGCGCCTGGTCGACCAGATCGCGGCCGATCGGACGATGACCGAGGTGCTCGCCACGCGCCTGCGAGCAGTTGGCGAGTGGATGCTGCTGGCGCACGACGAGGTGACAGCCGCGCTGGCGATGGCCGCCGCGAAAGGGATCGCTGCCGCTCCGCGCGACGAGCCGTTCTTGCGGGCATTGGTGCGGCGCGACCTGGAAATAGCGCTGCGGGGCATGGAGCGGTCGCAGTAACAAACTGAAAAAGAGTTTAGGGAGGGAATGACACAATGGGTGGATTTGGTTGGCAGGAGCTGCTGATCATCGCGGTGATTGTGATTCTTATCTTTGGCGTGGGCAAGGTTGCCGACGTGGGGCCGGCGCTGGGCAAGGCGATCCGGGGTTTTCGTGATGCAGTGCGTGAGGAAGACGAGGAAACGACCACGCCGGCCGACACGGTGGAAAAAGAGATCTAGCCACCGTTCCGCCCCCCCACTTTTCCATTGACGTTTGCCCCTGGGCCGCGCAGGACAACTGCGCGGCCTGGCGTTCACGTAATACGGTTCAACTGTGCTGACTCGATCCCTGCCGAGACGAGGTGCTCGATATCGAGATTTGCTTCGGCGTTATCGACCTCGGCCACCGACGGCCGGGTGACGACCTGGCGGGGTACCAGGAACTGGCAGCAATCGTCGTGGGCCTCGATCGAGATGTCGTAGGTGCCGATGAGCCGTGCCTGGTCCATGATCTCGACCTTGTCGAACCCGATGAGGGGGCGCAGGACAGGCAGGTCGGTGACGATTTCGATAGCGCGCAGGCTCTCGAGCGTCTGCGAGGACACCTGGCCCAGGTTTTCTCCTGTGACGAGCGCCAGGCCTCCCTCGCGCAGGGTGAGCACCTGCGCGATGCGAAACATCAGGCGGCGGTAGAGCAGAATCCTGACAGGGGCGGGTGCGTCGACGACGATCTCGCGCTGCAGCTCGCCGATGGGCACGACGTAGTACCGGTCGGACAGCCCGTACGGCTGGAGCGCCTGGACCAGCCGGCGCACTTTGCGCTCCGAGTCGATCCATTGCCCAAACGGCCCGCTGTGAAAGTGGATGGGCAGCGTGGTGCAGCCCCGCTTCAGGGCATAGTAGGCCGCTACCGGCGAGTCGATTCCCCCCGACATGAGCAGGCCGACGGTGCCGCTCACGCCCACCGGCAGCCCGCCGATCCCTTCGATGCGCTCTGAATAGAAGAGGATCTCGCGCGCCAGGATTTCCACGTGGACGGTCAACGCCGGGTTGCTCAGGTCGACGGCCCAGCCGGTTGCCTCCTGGACCTGTGCACCGACAATCTCGTTAACCTGGGGCGAGGTGAGGGGGAAGGCCTTGTCGGCGCGGCGCGTGTCGATCTTGAACGAAGGATAGTCCCCCGTGGGAAGATGCTCGACGACCGCGGAGGCGAGCGCCTCTACGTCGCACGGCACCGCACGGGCGAGGGCAAAGTAGACGATGCCGGGCACCGTGCGCAGGCGCTCGACGACGCGCTGCTCGTCGGTGCCCTTGTGGAGCGGCACGAGGAAACGGCCGTGGCGCCACTTGACGCGGCCCGTGTCGAGACCGGCCACCCGCGCGGCGACGTTGTCCTGGAGCCGCTGCTCGAAAAAGTGCCGGTTCTTGCCCTTCAGGGCGATTTCTCCGTAATGAATGACGACGTAACGATCCATAGTGGGCGTATTATACCCGGGGATGCTGTTTTGTCCAAAGGTTGAAAGGATGGAAGATTGGAGGGCTGGAAGGTGGCCAGTCTTCCATCCCTCGAGATTAGCCCTGGCGGAGGATCTGGATCATGCGTGCGAGGGCGTCGGGTCCGCCGACGTTGCCCGGAAATACCACGTACACGAGGTCGGGCCAGCGGCTCTCGCCGCCGGTGTACCAGATGGGGACGCCGGGCAGCGCCTGGCCCAGGACCAGGGCGCGGGTCACGCCCAGACCGCGGGTGGCGACGTCGGACGAGGTGATGCCCCCCTTGGCGATTACCCACGCGGGACGCGTGGAGAGGGCGCGGACGACGTCGACGAGGGCGGAGGAAACCGCCTGGCCGATCTGCAGCGACTTCTCCCGATCCGCGTCGGTGACGAGCTGCCGGCTGGTGTAGACGAGCGCATCCTGCCCATCCGAAATGGCACGGTCCACGTGCGCGGCGACCCGCTGGACCTCGGAAGCACGTCCGGCAGGCGCCAGCAGGCGGTCGACGCGCAGCTCGACGCTGCGCACCCCCGGCAGTGCCGCGGCCGCCTCGGCTTGCTGCGTGCTTTTTTGGATGTAGGAGCCCACAACCACCAGCCCACCCCTGCCGGTGCCATGAAGGGGCAGGTCGGCTGCCGCCAACAGGGCGCGCGGCGGCAGGCCGGCCCGGACACGGACAAAGGAGGCGGCGGTACGGTAGAGAAAGTGCTGCCCGGCGGCCTCGGCGGCGAGCAGACCGGCGACGAACACTTCGAGATCGCGATAGGTGGCAGCGTTGACGATGCACACCTGCCCGCCACGCACGCCGTCGAGCTGGCGGGCGATGGCCTCCGGCCCGCCGAGCCGCAGGTTAGAGAGGGTGATGGTGGCGACGTCGCCGGGAGCGATCTCACCGCCGTGCTTTTCGCTGACCCAGGCGCGCAGGTTCGAGCTGGTGTAGCCAAAAGCCGCGTCGCGCGCATACTCGGGGCCGGCCGCGGGAACG
>DATHUZ010000291.1:0-2175 GCA_035461725.1 Anaerolineae bacterium | reverse complement strand
GTCCATGCCAATCTTTTCGGCCAGTTGGTCCATGATCTGCTCGATGCCCCAGTGGATCTCGGGCATGCCAAAGCCGCGCATGGCGCTGCCGATGGGCAGGTTGGTGTAGACACAGTAGGAATCGCCCCTGACGTTGGGAATATAGTATGGCCCCGTGCACGAATAGCCGGCGGCGCGGGCGATGTTGACGCCATAGTCGTTGTAGGCACCGCCGCCGAAATAGTAGCGGGTCTCCATGGCCAGCAGGTTGCCTTCGGCGTCGCACCCGATCTTGGTGCGCGCCACCAGGCTCTGGCGCACGTTGGTGCCGATGAACTCTTCCTCGCGCGTCATGCGCAGCTTGACGGGATGGCCCTTGACGGCGCCGGCCATCACCACGGCGTACACCTCCATCGAGATGCCCGCCTTGCCGCCAAATCCACCACCGACGTAGGGCGACACGACGCGTAGATTACCGTGCGGAATGCCCAGGCTCTGGGCGATCAGGTCACGCTGGGCAAAGGGCGACTGCGAGCAGGTCCAGAGCGTCACCTGCCCCGAACGCTCCCACAGGCCTACGGCGACGTGTGGCTCCATCGGCACGTGCTGGATCTGCGGCAGGCGGAAGGTGCCCTCGACGATCACAGCACACTCGGGCCACGCCGCTTCCACGTCGCCGCGGCGCAGCTTGAAATGCTCCGATACGTTCGTGCCCGGCTGGGGAAAGATAAAGTTGGCGACCTTGTAGCTGCCGAGGTCGGGGTGCAGCAGCGGGGCGTCGGGCCGCGCCGCCTCCTCGGGATCGAACACCGGCTCCAGCAGCTCGTACTCGACCTCAACCAGGCGCGCGCCCTCTTCGGCGGCATCTTCACTGGTCGCCACTACCGCGGCGACCGGCTCGCCGACGTAGCGCACCCTGTCGCGCGCCAGGACCGGACGGTCGACCAGGTAGAGACCGATGTTGCTTGCCGGCAGATCGGCTCCGGTGACGACCGCCTTGACGCCTGGAAGCGCCAGCGCCTTGCTCGTGTCGACGCGGCGGATCAGGGCATGGGCGTGCGGCGAGCGCACCAGACGGCCATAGTGGAGGCCGGGTCCGAACTGGAAATCGTCGGCAAAGGTCGCCGCCCCCGTCACCTTTTCGTATGCATCGACCCGAGGCACGCTCTTGCCCACGGGCTCGGACGTGAAATCCACCATTATGCCTCCCCTGGGGTGACCGACTGAATTGCGTCGATGATGCGGACGTAGCCGGTGCAGCGGCACAGGTTGCCGACCAGGGCCTGCTTGATGTCGTCCTCGCTCGGATGTGGATCGCGCGCGAGCAGGGCGTGGGCCGAGATCAACATGCCCGGCGTGCAAAAGCCACACTGGACCGCATTGTGCTCGACGAACGCCGCCTGCAGAGGGCTCAGTCCATCGTCTGTAGCAAGCCCTTCCACCGTCACCACCTCGCGGCCAGCCACTTCCACCGCGAGCATCATGCACGAGTTGACCGGCTCGCCATCGACCAGCACCGTGCAGGCGCCACACTCGCCCGCCTCGCAGCCGTTCTTGGTGCCGGTCAGTGCCAGCTCCTCGCGCAGCATCTGCAACAGTGTCATGTTTGACGGCACGCCGAGGTGCTCCGCGCTCCCGTTCACCGTCACCGTGATCATGTGATGTCCCATCTTCTCTGCCTCTCTACAGGTTGCGATCGTCGAGCCAGGCCAGGATGCGATCCGCCACCTGGCGCCAGCCCGGCTCGAGCATCATGTCGTGGCCCATGTCCAAGAACTCGGCCCTGGTGCCATATACACGCGCCGTCGACTCGACGTCACTGCGCGAGATTAAATGATCGCGGCCGGCGCCGAGCACGAGCAGCGGCACCCCACGGGGCACCCTGGGCCAGAGCGCGGGCACCAGCATGCCCACGTACCCTCGGTATGATTCGTCCTGCAGGCGCGAGTAGCAACGCTCCACCGTCTCCTGCGGCGTGTCTGGCGCAAACAGCCCCTCCCGGCATAGATCCGGCGTGCCGATGATCGGCTTCGTGCTCAATGCCAGGTTGGCCCGGGCAAAGGCACCCGGATGGCGCGCTGCAAAACGGATGGTGGCCGGCAGCAGGCCCCTCGGTGGCGCCGAGGCAAGCAGCACCGCCGCCGGCGCCTCATGCGAGTGCAGGTACCTCTGCACGATCCTGCCGCCCATCGAATG
>DATHUZ010000290.1:0-6249 GCA_035461725.1 Anaerolineae bacterium | reverse complement strand
AGGTGAGCATCATGATCGGCACTTCCGAGAACTCGCGGATGTGCCGGCACGCCTCCCAGCCGTCGATGCCCGGCATCAGGATGTCGAGCAGGATCAGGTCGGGCTGGTGGGCCCGGGCCATGGCGATCCCCTGCTCGCCGTTCGATGCCCTCAGGACCTGAAACTCCTGGCCCTCGAGCTGGGTGGCGATCAGGTACGAAAAATTCTCGTCGTCCTCGACGATCAGGATCGTCGCTTCGTGGCGGGGTGTCTGTCTATTCTTCTCCATCTCGGGCTCCATCGACCGGTTGAAGGGTAAAGCAAAAGTGGGTGCCGGTGACAGGGTCGTAGCGGTGCGACAGCTCGCTGCCCAGCGCGTGGACGCTGGCCTGCGCCAGTTGCAGCGCCAGTGCCGGGGGCTCACTCTCGGGCCGCTGGCGCGTGGCCGCGCTCACCGTCACCCCCACCCCACGCTCCAGCTCGGCCACGGCGATCGTCACCTCGCTCCCGGGCACCGCCAGGCGCAGCGCGTGGTCGACCAGGTTGCTGATCACCTCCTCGATGCGGCCGGCGTCTCCCCACACAAAAGGGATATCCGCCGGGAACTGGGCGACCACCTGGTGGCGCCGCTCCTGCAGCCCAAAAATCTGGACGACGCGCTGCACCAGTGGGCGCAGCGTCACAATGTTCCTGGGCGGCGACGTCGCCTCGGGCGGAGCCGGTTCGAGCAGAAACTGGCCGAGCAGCCGGCGCAGCCGGTGCGTCTCGGTGCGCAAGATCTGCAGCAGCCGCAGCCGCTGCGAGTCGCGCAGCTCCCGCCCATCCGACAGCCGGTCGGTAGCCGCCGCGATATTGGCCAGCGGCGAGCTCAGCTCGTGCGCCACCATCGCCGCAAAGCGCTCGCGGATGTCGTCCCGTGTGGCGCCCAGCAGCGCCGGGCGCACGGTGAGGAGCGCGCCCAGGATCTGCCCCGCGGCGTCGCGCCACGGCGCCACCGCCCCGGTGACCGTGATGAACGTGCCCGCCCCGCCGCCGGCCGCGATGGCGGCGGGCAGCACCAGGTCCGTCGCCTGGCCCTGGTCCAGCGCCTGTCCAACGGCGATGCTCCAATAGAGCGCCTGGGCGGGGTCAGGGATCGCGCCCGACAGGTAATCGGCCAGCGTGCACGCCGACAGGTCAGGCAGGTGCCAGCCGAGCAGGCGCTGTAGGGCGGGGTTGATTGTGACTACTTTGCCTTCCTGGTCGACCACGCACACCGCGTCAGGCAGCGAGGCAAAGATCGTCTCATAGTTCATCACTCTCTCCGGCTTTGACGTCGATCGCCCCCGCGTGCACACCCCACCCCCGATCGACGAGCAGGTGTGCTGGGAGCGGACTATTGCAGCGACGCGATACCGGGCGATTGTAACACACTTTCCCCCACCGGGCAAATAGCCGCCCCCCCACCCTACGGCTGTTGCAAGATGGGAAACAAACCGGGTTTTTCCGTCGCAGCGCAGTAGCGTGCTTCCTGAGGGAGACATGGGCAACGCGAGCAACCGTCTTTGGCAAGCAAAAACCCGGTTTGTCGCCTCTGTCAAGCGACAATGCAAACAGCCGTATTGGGGCCATGGGCGGAACAAAAAAAAAGCCCCGGCGCGCGCCGGGGCTGACCAACCCTCGTCTACCCATACCAGTATCTACCTGGCTCCCTCGCCCTCCACGACCTCCGCCCCGGCCGGCACGATCACGTGCAGTGCCTGGTGGTGCAACTGCACGCGCACCGGCGTCTCGCCACAATCCTCCCCGTCGACGACCACCGGCTGCACGGGGTCTGCCCTGATCGTCACCTCGCGCGCCCGCCAGTGGCCCATATTCTCCGGGTTCACATTCAGGGCGGCAATGCTCGCCGCCACCGACCCGAGTGCGCCCAGGTCGAATCCGCGCACGGCGAACACGTCGAGCAGGCCATCGCTCACGTCGATGTCGGGCGCGAGGGTAAAGTCCGAGATGCCCAGGCGGCCCGCGTTGGCCACGATGCAGGTCACGCCCTCGAACTCGACCTCTTCTTGGCCGTCGAGCAAGAAGCCAAAGCGCACCGGCCCTGCCTGAGGCAGGGCCTGCAGTGCACCGAGAAAGTAGGCGAACTTGCCGTACTGGTCCCGCAGCTCGCGCGTCACTCCCTGGATCTGCCTGGCCGTAAAGCCGGTGGCGAGGCGCAGCAAAAAGTAGCGGTCACCCGTCTGCCCCACGTCCACCCGCCGCACCTCGCCCTGGTCGCTGCACGCCAGGCGAACCGCCTCTTCCAACGGCTGGGGGATGCCCAGCTCGATCGAAAAGACGTCGCCGGTGCCTCCCGGCAGGATCGCCAACGGCACGTCGGTGCCCATCAGCCCGTTGGCCACTTCCATGATCGTGCCATCGCCGCCGTAAGCAGCCACGATCTCCGCCCCCGCCTCCACGGCCGCCCTGGCCAGGCGCAGACCATCCCCCGCCTCGTGCGTGACGTCGACGTCCCAGCGCACACCAAACTCATTAAACACCCGGTTCAGCACCGACAGGATCGGCTGTGGCTGGCCGGCCGCCGGGTTAACCACCACGTGAATCCGCTTGGACATGTCCTATCACCCCTCCGCCGTGCCCGGCGCGGTACGCCGGGACGCCTCGGCAGCCGTTTCCGGGCCATCGCCCGGCGCACTGGCCCTGGCCGCTTGCTTTTTCAGCCAATAGCGCTCAAAGCGCTTGATCTGGCGATAGATGTGGTGCGTGCGTGGGCTGGCCACCGCCCGATTTTCTACGATCAGGTCCATCGCCTCTTCGGCTTCATAGCCCATGCCGATCAGGATGGCCGTCGCCATCGCCACGCTCCGGTGGCGCCCGGCCTGGCAGTAGACCAACACACTGTGACCCTGGCGGATCACCGGCAGTGCCGCCAGCACGCCCCGGTGCAGCGTGCGCACCGGGATCGGCAGCAGGAAAAAGTCCTGGGTCGGCAGCCACAAAACGTCGGCCGGCAACGCGCTCAGCTCGCGTGGGGGTGGGATGTGGCCGATCATGCCGATGATGAGCTGCACGTCGAGCTCGCGCACCACCTCGACGTCGGTGCGCCGCAACTGGGTGCTGACGTACAAATAGTCCGTGATCTGCGAAATGTTCATCCCCACTCCTCGCTACAGCTCCATCACCACCGGCAGGATCATCGGCCGGCGCTTGGTGCGCTCGTACAGAAACTCGGCCAGCACATCCTTGATCTTGGCCTGGGCCACGGCGCCGGTCGCGCCCCGTCCCAGGGCCTGGGTCACCCGGTCGCTTGCCTCCTCGATCAGCTCGCCCGCTTCCTTCAGGTAGACAAAACCACGGGTGATGATCTCTGGCTTTTGCACCACCTGCCCCGTGGCGGCGTGCACCGCCACCACGACGACCACGAACCCATCGCGCGACAGCAGGTGGCGGTCGCGCAGGACGACACTGCCCACGTCGCCGATCCCCAGGCCGTCGACCATCACGTGTCCCTCCGTCACCTGCCCGTCGACCCGCCCCCAGTCGGCCCCGAACTCGAGCACTGTTCCGCTTTCGACGACAAACACATTCTCCTCGGCCACGCCGCTCTGTTTCGCCAGGCGCGCGTGGCGCACGAGGTGACGGTACTCGCCATGGACCGGCACAAAGAACCGTGGTTTGATCAGGCTGAGCATCAGCTTGTGCTCGTCCCTGCTTGCGTGCCCCGAGACGTGTACCTCCATCTCTTCGTGCGAATACACCTCCGCCCCGGCGCGAAACAGGTTGTCGAGCGTATGGTTCACCAGCTCTTCGTTGCCCGGGATCGGCGTGGCCGACACGATCACCGAATCTCCGCGCTGAACGTTCACCATCCTGTGCTCGCCTACGGCCATGCGCACCAACGCCGACGTCGGCTCGCCCTGGCTGCCGGTGCACGCGATGGCGACCTCGTGCGGGGGCAGGTCGTTCATCTGCTGCGGTGTCAGCAGATCGTCGGGGGCGATGTCGAGGTAGCCGAGCTCGTATGCGCGCCTGGCATAGCTCAGCATCGATCGCCCGACGATGCCCACCCGCCGGCCATGCTTGCGCGCCGTGTCGACCACCTGCTGGATGCGCGAGATGTTGGACGCAAACGTGGCGACGATCACGCGCCCCTCGGCCTGCCCAAAGATCCGATCGAACGTCTCACCCACCACCCGTTCCGACGGCGTGTGCCCGCTGTGCTCTGCATTCGTCGAGTCGGACAGGAGGACGTGCACTCCCTGCGCGCCCAGCATGGCGAGGCGCGCGAAATCGGTCAGCCGCCCGTCGACCGGTGACTGGTCGAACTTGAAATCACCCGAGTGGACGACGGTGCCCACGGGCGTGTGGATGGCGAGCCCGACACTGTCGGGGATGGAGTGGTTGACGCGAAACGATTCGACCTGAAAAGAGCCGGCGTCGACGCGCGACGTGGCATCGTCAGGCTCGAGGGTGTGCAGATCGGCGCCGTCCAGGAGACGATGCTCCTTGAGCTTGACCTCGATCAGGCCGCGCGTCAGGCGCGTCGCATGGATCGGGGCATTCACCTCGCGCACCAGGTAAGGCAGCCCGCCGATATGATCTTCGTGCCCGTGCGTGATGACGATGGCGCGCACGTGCTCTCGGCGGTCGAAAACGTATTCCATGTCGGGGATGACGATGTCGATGCCGAGCATGTCGCTTTCGGGGAACATCAGGCCGCAGTCGACGATGAGCAGATCCTGGTCGTGCTCGAACACGATCATGTTCTTGCCGATCTCGCCGACGCCGCCGAGGGGAATGATCTTGAGGGTACTCTCCTCCAAAACTGGCTCCTTATCCCGAGGAGTGACCGGTCTAGAAGAAGCTGAGCTGCTCCGCCTGGGGCGGCACCGGTTCCTCTCCGACCTCCTCAACGTCCTCGAGCCGCGCCAGCAGCTCGGGGATTTTCAGTATGTCCTGCTCTACCAGGCTGCGCCAGCGCGGTTGGTGCAGCGCGGCGGCCGGGTGGAACATCGGGTAATAGATCACATTCCCCACGCGCTTGGGCTGGCCATGGATGCGCGAGATCGAGGCGCCTGGAAAGTAACGCTCCATCGAAAACCTGCCCAGCGTCACGATCAGCTTGGGCCGCAGCAGCTCGATCTGGCGGTCGAGGTAGGGGCGGCATGCCTCGATCTCGGCCGGCTGTGGATCTCTGTTGCCCGGTGGGCGGCACTTGGCGACGTTGGCAATATACACCTGCTCGCGCGTCATGCCGATCTTTTCCAGCAGCTCCTCCAGGAACTTGCCCGCCGCTCCCACAAAGGGCCGGCCCTGGCGGTCTTCGTGAAAGCCAGGTGCCTCGCCGACGAACAGGATTTCTGCATTCTCCGGCCCCTCACCCGGCACCGCGTGGGTGCGTCCCTGGGCGAGCACGCACTTTTGGCACGTGCGAATCTGATCGTACAACTCTGTAAACTCGGACAAGGCTCTGCTCCTTCCCTTACTGTTTGGTGCCGCACTCTGAGCAGAACTTGGCACCGGCCGGCACCTTGGAACCACACTCGGTGCTCTGATCGTCGTAATTGCGCACAAACTTGATCATCGACATGCTGCCTTCCTCCCCATCGAGTCATCGCCGAGGGCACGGGGACGGCGGTGCTGCCCGGCAGGACACTGTCCTGATTGTACCCCATGTACCCGGTTTTGTCTAGCCCCGGACGCGGGTGTTGCGAGCTCATCCACGTGTCCCACACGCACGAAACCATCACTCCCTATCCACTGCCTCGTCTTGCACCTGCCGCAGGCGCTCGTGGAGGGCCGCCCGCCGCTGAGCGAGGTTCACTTCGAACCGCGGCGAGCGAAAAGGAGGCGTCGCCATGATAAACGCGTCTTCGTCATTGTCCGCATAGTAGCGCCGCCGCCGCGACACCTTCTCGAACCCATACTTCTCGTACAATGCCTGCGCCTTCAGGTTGGATACCCGCACCTCTAGCGTCGCCCGCTGCACGTCCAGATCGCGGGCGCTGTCCAGCAGCGACAGGAGCAGCAGCTCGCCCAGGCCCCGGCCCTGGTCCGCCGGCCGTACGCCGATCGTGGCAATGTGCGCCTCGTCGACCAGGAGCCAGAAGCCACCATAGCCGAGGATGGATGGGCGCGGACGCCATGGGCGGAGCCCAAGCGCCGGTCCCAGCCGGCGCCGGACGACGAGCATCGTGCTGTTTGGATTCGAGGTCAGCTCGAATCGATAGGCGCGCGCCGACCAGGGTGCGGCAAAGATCGCCTCCTCGATCTCGATGATTTGATCGA
>DATHUZ010000289.1:0-2261 GCA_035461725.1 Anaerolineae bacterium | reverse complement strand
GGTCTTGCCCCTTACCAGCCTGCCAAGCTCTACTACACCGCAATCCCACGCCGCTTCTTCTACGACATCGTCGACAAGATGAAGGAAATGGGGATCGTCATCCCCGAGCGCTACCTGGAGCGGCTGGATGGGCCATGGGGTCTGCCTGAGGAGGCGTGCACTACCGACATCGACGTCCACGATTATCTTGACGCCAAGCAATCGGCCATCCAGTGCCACGCCACGCAGCTCAGCCCCGACGGCATCTTTTCGATGCTCCCGCCCGACATCATGCGCGAGCTGCAGAGCCGCGAGTGTTTCCAGCTGGCGCACAGCTCGGTCGGTCAGGACAGTCTCGGCGGGCACGACCTGTTTGAGGGCCTGCGTTAAGGCGCTACAGCGCCGGTCCACCTGCGACTTGCACCACGAGGGCGTGGTGCAGGTTACATCCTCTGAGCGATCATGCACCTGCTGCCGGCGTTCCTGGAGGAGCTGGTAATGGCTGAACTGTACGTCCTGTCCTACGTCCACGCCGCGCCGCTGCTGGCTGCCCGCGAGGCGGGCCGGTCCGATGCTGCGACATCGCTCGATCTCGGTCTCACCACGGCCCAGGTCGCGCTCGATCCCGGCGGCGTCACCCTGCCGGACGGCCAACGCCTGGCCTGGGCCGATGTCGAGGACGTCGCCGCCGACGAGTCGGTCTGTTACCTCGTCCAGGACAACACCGTGGCCAAGATGCATCGCTTTTCCGAGGAGCGCAACCTGCTCTACGTCCTCATGCCCACCGAGCGCGCACCCACCGTGCTTATCTCTGGCATCCAGATGCATCGCGTCAAGGACATTGATCCCTGGGGCGACACCCTCGAAAAGATCCGCACCATCAAGCCTGTCGAGGGGCGCGTGCTCGACACGACCACCGGGTTGGGCTACACGGCCATCGCGGCGGCGGCCGATGCGCAAAAAGTGCTCACCGTCGAGATCGACCCGAACATGATCGACATGGCGCGCATCAATCCCTGGTCGCGTCCCCTCTTTGACAATCCGCGCATCACGCGCATCATGGGCGATGCCTTTGACGTGGTACAGGAATTCGAGGAGGGCTCCTTCTCGCGCATCGTCCACGACCCGCCGATGCTCGCCCGGGCGGGTGATCTCTACTCTGGGGAGTTCTACGGCTACCTCTACCGCCTGCTAGCGCGCGGCGGCCGCCTCTACCACTATGTCGGCGATCCCGACAGCCGCTCCGGCAGCAACATCACTCGCGGCGTCGTGCGCCGCCTTCAAGACACCGGCTTTCGCCGCGTTTCCGTCCGCCCCCGCGCCTTTGGCGTCGTCGCCTTCAAATAACAGACCGCTATGTTTCGAGTACCACCACCCGGTCCAGCCCAGCGTAATCCTGCTCCACTGATACGTTCGCCTGGGGCAAGTACTCGCGCGCTGCCCCCACCGCTGCCTCGCCCTGGCCCGCCCCGATCTCTAGCATCACCGCGCCCCCGGGCTCCAGCCACGGACCGGCGTTTGCGAGCAGCGCCCGCACCAGGTCCAGCCCGTCTTGGCCACCGTCCAGCGCCTGCCTCGGCTCGTATCCGCGGATCTCGGGCATCAGCTCCTGCCACTCGGCCGTCGTCACATACGGCAGGTTGGCCACGATCAGGTGCACCCGCTCGGGCAGTGGTTCGAGCAGGTTGCCCTGCAAACACGTCACCCTGCCGGCGACGCCGTGCCGCCGCGCGTTCTCGGCCGTCACCTCCAGCGCCCCCGCCGAGGCATCGAGGGCGTACACCGCCGCTGCCGGCAGTTGCACCGCCAGCGTGACCGCGATCGCCCCGCTGCCCGCCCCCACGTCGGCGATGCGCGGCGCTGCCACCTGCCGGGCGCGCTTCACCGCGCGCTCCACCAGCAACTCTGTCTCCGGGCGTGGGATCAGCACGCGTCTGTCGACGGCGAAATCGAGGCCGTAGAATTCCCGCCGGCCCACGACGTACGCCAGCGGCTCCCGCTCCGAGCGCCGCTCCACCAGCGCCCTGTAGCGTGTCAGCTCCTTCGGCGTCAGCCTCCGTTCCGGGTGGGCCAGCACCGCCGCCCGGTTGCCCCCCAGCACGTGCGCCAACAACAATTCGGCGTCGAGCCGTGGCGACTCGACGCCTTCACTTTCCAGCCGGAGGCGCCCCTGCTCCACTGCCGTCACAATCGGGATCAAGCGCGCCTCCTGATCAAGAGATTGGAAGGCTGGCAGGCTGGAAGGCTGGACAGCCTTCCAACCTGCCAGCCTTCCAGTCTTC
>DATHUZ010000288.1:0-14292 GCA_035461725.1 Anaerolineae bacterium | reverse complement strand
CGACGGAAAGGGCGCGCTGTTCAGCGGAGACACGCTGACGGTGGTCCCTGACAGGCGCCACGTCAGCTTCATGTACAGCTATCCGAACCTGATCCCGCTGCCGGCGCGCACGGTGCGCCGGATCGCTGCCGCCGTCGAGCCGTATCCGTTCGACCGGATCTATGGTGGCTGGTGGGACCGGGTAATCGAGTCGGACGCCAAGGCGGGAGTCGCCCGCTCCGTGGCGCGCTACGTCGCCGCCATCGAAGAATGATACCCGGCAGATTGCCCGAACCTGACACGGGCGAGCGGCCACACGCCCTGATGGTGGGCGGCACGGGCATGCTGGCGGGTGTCTCGTCCTGGCTCGCAAGTCAGGGATATGCCACCTCGGTCGTCGCACGGCGCCAGGCCGGGCTCGATTCCCTGGTGCGTGCGGCGCGCGCTCGCGGTGAAATCGTCAACCCCCTGCCGGTCGACTATACCGACGATGCCCGTTTCCGGCACGAACTCGAGGCGGCAGTGGAAGCGCATGGTCCGATCGTGCTCGCCGTGTGCTGGATCCACTCGACTGCGCCGCGTGCGATGTGGACGGTGGCAGAGGTGGTGAGCTCGGGCGACGACGCGGCACGGTTGATCCTCGTGCGAGGCAGCGCCTTCGCCGACCCGTCGCGGCCCGACGAGGCGGTCGAGGCGAGGATGGCACACTATCCCGGATTGAGTTACGAGGTCGTCGTGCTCGGGTTCGTCCTGGAAGCAGGCGGCTCGCGCTGGCTCACGAATCAGGAGATAACCGCAGGCGTGATCGACGCGATCCAGAAGCCGGCGGCGCGCACCATCGTGGGCGTCGTTGAGCCGTGGTCGTTGAGGCCGTGAGCGAGCGGAGAGAGCGCGGGCTCGCCTTTCGTGGTTCGCCTAGCCACCATGACGGCCCGAGCTTATTCTTGCCGTTCCAATCACGGCATTCTATGGTCCGCGGAGTAAAAGAGGAAAGGGGCAGAATATGGATCACTACGTGCCATCGAACGAGCAGTTGGTCGTCGAGTTGTACGTGCAGGACATCGAGCGGTCGAAGCAGTTCTACCAGGAGCTCGGCTTCGACCTGATCCGCGCCGAGCCGAACTTTGCGGTGCTCGGCTGGGAATCTTCGCGATTGCTGCTGGCCGAGATCGAAGGGCAGCCGGCGCCGCCGTCGACCGTGGTGGCGAACGTGCGCATCATGGTGCCTCACGTGGATCGCTACTGGCACCTGGCCCAACGGATGGGTCTCGACGTCCTGCACCCCATCGACGACCGCTACTACGGCCTGCGCGATTTCACCGTCCGCTCACCCGACGGCATCGCGCTCCGCTTTGCCACGCGCATCGTTAACGCCGAGCCGGGTACCGAAGGCGACATTACATAGCCGCCCACGCGTAGCTGGAGCGCTGCCGAGGCCCTCGCGGCGAAGCGCCGACCACCGCATTTGAGTGGAGCGGCGCTTGATGGTATAATCCACGTGAGATGGACACCACGCCGCCGCGACGACGATTCATCGCCGCCTTGGAACGCCGGCCGCTTGCCGGCCGCGTGCCACACTTTGAGCTGGTCTTTTACCTGACCATGGAGGCCTTTGGCCGCGTCCACCCGCTCCATCGTGACTACCGGCAGTGGATGCAGATGGAGGAGCGCGAGCGCCGGCTCCACCGCGCCGACATCGCCGGGCTCTACCTCGCCACCGCCCTACGCTTCCAGCACAGCGCCATCTTTGTCCATCCCAACCCCGACACGCTGGAAGAGGCGCTGCACCTGATCGACCTCATCCGCGCAGAGTCAGGCGATCGCTACTTTCTGATGATGCACGGTGATGCAACGTATGCAATTCCCGAGAGCGGCGACGAGCTGGTTGCGTTCTGCTGCCGTCTCAAAGATGACCCTGTCGCAGTCAAGGATGAGGCGGCGCGGCGCGTGGACCACGCCCTCGAGAGGGCGACTGCGCTGCAACGCCATGGCGGTCTCGACGGCTTTGCTCTCTGCTCCGACTATTGCTTCAACGCCGGCCCCTTTCTCCGCCCGTCCCAGTTCGCCGAGTTCGTCGCCCCCTACCTGGCGTGCCTGATCGCCGGCTACCGCGAGCTAGGTTTCTACACCATCAAGCACACCGACGGCAACATCCTGCCGATCCTCGACCAACTGCTCGCGGCGAATCCCCACGCCCTGCACTCCCTCGACCCACAGGCGGGGGTCGACATCGGCGAGGTCAAGGCGCGCTGCGGCGGCCAGGTATGCCTGATCGGGAATGTCGACTGCGGGCTGCTGACCACCGGAACGGAAGAAGACATTGCCAGGTCCACACGCTACGCGCTGCGGCACGGCATGCCGGGCGGCGGCTATATCTTTTCTACCAGCAACTGCATCTACCCCGGCGTGCCGCTCGCGCGCTACGAGCGGATGCTCGACGTGTGGCGCGCGGAAGGGAACTATCTCGAGGAGGAGAGAGCTGATGGACCGGTTTGAGGAGTACAAGTTCTTTGGTGGATGGATCGAGTCTCTGTCCGAACGCCGCCGTGCGATCTCGACGATCTACCTGTCGGTGAACACGGGCATCTTTACGGTCTTTGCCTTTCTGGTGAAGGATGCCGGCTTTCGCGGCTGGAGTTTTGTGCTGGTCAGCCTGCCGCTCTTTGCAGCGGGCGTGCTCGCCTCGCTGGTGTGGCACCGGATCATCACCGACTACAAGCAGGTCATTGGCTGGCACTATGAGCAACTGCGCGACATGGAAACCACCCTCGAGGGGTGCAGCCGGACCTTCACCAGGGAGTGGGAGCGATTCTACCGGCCCGAAAAAAGCCGGCCGCGCTACTGTTTTTCCGACCTGGAGATCTGGCTGCCGCGCTCGTTTATGGGGCTGTACGCCGTTTATGCCATCGGTATCGTGCTTGCCACCCTTGTAGGTTTGACATAACCGACAGCCACGCCCACAACAGGTAGGCACCGTACACCCGTGGATAGGCGAGCAGGGCCAACCAGCCGGCCTGGAGACGAGGGGCCGTATAGGGGAGTGGCGCGCCGATCAAGATCGCGGCCAAGAGGAACAAGAGCCACGCCACCCAACCCACGCGGGCGGACCACGCATGCCACGCGGCGACGAGGAGGGACGGCAGGGTGAGCAGGTAGTGATATCCTTCGCCGAGCGGAGCGGTGGGCGCGAGGAGGGTGAAAAAGAGGGCCAGGGCAAGCGGTGCGGCTGTGGAGCCGGCTCGCCTGGTCAAGCGGACGGAGAGCGCCAGGCTGGCGGCGAGGGTAAGCAGGGTCAGCGCCCCGGCCAGAAGTGGCAGATCGGCGACTGGGACCGGGTTCCAGCGCGGATGGTAAACAAAGAGGTGGCCGAAGAGGCTCGTCACCGTCTGGTAGGCAGTGACGGTGCGCTCGGGCATGGTCGCCAAGCGGGGCAGGTGGGAGAGGTAGGCGGCCCAGGCGTCCAGGCCGATCCAGGGCAGGGTGAGCAGCGCTGCGCCAGCAGCGACGAGCACGGCCCAGGCGAGGGTGCTCCACCGGCGCTGGCAGGCGAGGAGCGGCCAGAGCCAGAGGCCGGCGGATTTGCAGACGAACATCGAGCCCAACGCGCCCCCGGCGAAACGCCGGCGGCCGTCAAGGATGGCTGCGAAGAGGAGACAGAGGAGGAAAAAGAGGAGTAGGTAGGCCTGGCCGTTGCGCAGGTTCTCGGTAATGGGGGCGTAGAGGAGGCAGAAGGGGAGCACCCAGGCCGCCAAGCGGGCGGGCAGCCCGAGGGCACGGGCCAGAAGGAGCAGCCCGGCGGGGAGGAGGAGCAGGCTGACGGCGATCCAGGCGATGCGCGCGGCAGCAGGCGGCAGCCAGGCGAACGGCACGAGGAGGAGGCTCATGGTGGGCGGCTGGACGTGGAAGATGTCGTACACGCCCGAGATGCCGGCGCGCTCGATGCGCGCCGCGAACCAGGCGTCGTCATAGACACGCTCCATCGACGCCGGGGTGTGGACCAGGACGTGGGCGGCGGTATAGTAGGCGGCAAAGCCGTTGGTGGTGGCGCGCGCGGCAGGCGTGACGACCAGGGATAGATAAAGAGCAGACCAGAGGGTGAGGAGAGCGGCGAAGCATGCCCGCAGCCGTGCACGGGAGCAACGCGGCCGGCCTGGCGGCGCCTGCGAGGCGGAGGGCGTCAGGAGTGGCACGGCGGTTCTTGCTCGAATCGACAGCGGAGCAGCGTGTAGACAGCCTCAATGCCGTCGACCCAGGAGATCTTTTTGCCCTCCTCGGCGGTGCGCGGGTTGTAGCTGATGGGCACCTCGTGGATGGCGTGGCCCGCGCGCAGCAGGCGCGCCGTGATCTCGGGCTCAAAGTCGAAACGGACGCAGCGCAGGCGCATGCCGGCGACTACTTCGCGCCGAAACACCTTGTAGGCGGTCTCCATGTCGGACAGGTGTGCTCCGAACAGGAGATTGGTTAGCAGGGTGAGAAAGCGGTTGGCCAGGCGTGTGCGGAGTGGAATGTGGTTGGAGCGCGGCAGGAATCGCGATCCGTAGACCACGTCGGCACGCCCGTCGAGGATGGGCCGGAGCATGCGTACATACTCGGCGGGGTTGAGCTCCAGATCGGCATCCTGGATGATGATGGCGTCGCCGGTGGCAAAGCTCATCCCCAGGCGCACGGCCGCACCCTTGCCGAGGTTGATGGGGGAGGTGTAGACGCGCACGATCTGGTCGTGCACCTTGCGCAGCTCTTCGACGGCGGCACAGGTGGCATCGGTCGAGCCGTCATCGCAGATGACAATCTCTTTCTGGATGTCGCCCAGGTCGATGCTGCAGACGCGCTCGACGACCCGGGCAATGGTCGCCTGCTCGTTGTACACGGGAATGACGATGGTCAGCTTGTGCACGGGCTTGATCTCGCTCATGGGGATGCATCCTGTCTGTCGAGCGCGACGTAGGCCACCCAGAGCACGACCAGCGGGACGACGTGGGCAGCCAGGCGGTAGAAGGTGCTGGCAAAGTGGGCCTGGAAGGGCACAAAGGACGAAAAGAGGTAGCCTGCGGTCATGACACCCAGGTAGAGGCCGGCGGTGATGGGTAGCATGGCCGACAGGCGCCGGCGGGTGCGCCGTGCCAGGGAGAGGGTAGGGCGCCACGGCCAGACGGCGACCAGGAGGGCCAGTGGCCACACAAAGCTCCAATCGATGCGCAGCAGGTTCTTGCCCACCTCTGAAAGGACAAAAGGCAGGCGGGCGACGTTGGCGCGCAGCGTGTCGAGCGTGAGCGGGAGAAAGTCGCTAGAGTCGGCCATCACACCCTGGCGTCCGATAAAAAGCCACCAGGGCCCGGCGAGGAGCGCGGCGGCCAGCAGGCAGGCGCCGATGGCGTGCCAGGCGCGGCGGAGTCGGGCGCCCCGGTCACCGGCATGCACCCACCAGGTGGCAACGAGCGTGGCCGTGGCGAGCGCGGCAAGGAGCAGCAGGCCCTCGCGCTTGGTCCATGGCAGGAGGCCCGCGGCGAGCGCGGCGATGGTGAGGGCGGCCGGGGATCCGTCGTCGATCCACTCGAGTAGGTAGACAGCAGCGACGGCCATCAATGCCGCCAGAGGCAGATCGGCAAAGACGATGCCGGCCAGCAGGGCGAGCTGGGGCATCGACGCCACGACGGCGGCGACGGCCAGGGCGAACGTGCCGGATGCGCCGCGTCGGCGCACGGCCGCGTAGCAAACGCCGGCCAGGCCTAGGTAATAGAAGAGCGTCGTCACGCCGACGAGGCGGTCATCGGGCGCGCCGATCCAGCCGTAGATCCAGGCTTCGATGAGGGACACAGAGAGGGGGTAGTAGAGGATGGTGCTGGCGCGCGAGGGGTCGGCATAGACCGCGGGTGAGATGCGCCCCTCAAGCAGGATGGTGCGCGCCTTGAGCCCCCAGCTCGTCCAACTGTCCCAGGCGTAGAGGGGCTGACCGACGGCGACGACGGCGACGAAGAGGAGGACCTGGAGGGCCAGAAACGCCGCGAGGCACGCTGAGAGCAGGGAGGGGATGCGTGGGCCGGAGGCGAGCCGGCGGAGCCGGACGCCGAGGGGCACCGACGCGCGGGTAGCGCCGCGCGCGAGCGAATAAAGCGCATAGGCCGCGGCGGGCAGGGTGAGCATCCGGATCTGGGTGCCGAGCGACAGTCCAATGGCGTTCAAGGCCAGCATGGCGAGTGACACGAGGCCGCAGCCGAGAATCCAGGCCAGGGCGGCCGCCTCGATCCGGCCGGGGCGAGGGCGGCGACGGCTTGAGGCGACAAGGAAGGCGTGGCCCCAGACGAAAATCACGGCCAGTGCCAGCGGCGTCATGGCCAGGCGGTAGAGGAGTGGCGAGTTGGGCACGGTGACGGGCGGGGCCGCGGAAGGCTCGGAGTCGAGCACCGCGAGATAGCCTCCATCCCAGGTGGCGAGGTGCCGGCCGGGCGCGAGATCCCGGTCCAGCGCCACGGCGAGCAGGTGGGTGGCACCTTTGTAGCGCGCGACAGTACGCACCGCGTCGGGCGTGAGCGGGGCCGGGATCCACCAGCGCGCCTCCCAGGAGCCGTCGGAGGGTGCCGGCGACAGCCACCACACGGGGCGCGGGGCGAGGTAGTAGAGTGCGCGGTGAAAGGTGATGTATTCGAAGCGGCGCACATCGGTGCCGGAGGTGACCAGCAGCACGGTGGCGTCGCGCGGGAGGAGGGCGTTGGCTGCCTGGAGTAGGTCGTAGGGGATGTCGCCCAGGTGGGCTCGGTGCTGCGCGTCGGGGGTGAACCAGAGCCGGACGACGGGCATGATCGGGCGGACGAACACGTCTATCTGGCGCGGGAAGTGGAGCAGGGCGGCCAGGAGCGCGATCGCCAGGGCCACGGAGGCCAATCTCGACTGTGAGGGGAGGCGAAAGGCTGTCATGGCACCGCCCGGTAAATCTCGATGAGCCCATACGTGGGATCGTCCACCTGCCCGACGAGGGAGGCGCGGTGGTCGTCGAGCCACGCCCAGAGACTGGCAGAGACCTCGCGCGCGCGATCGTCGTCGCCCGCCAGGTAAGCGCGCATTCCCGGGTCGATGAGGACGACGTCGGGCGCGATGAGGTCCATGCCCGCGTAGAACGGGAGCGGGCGCGGCCGGTTCGTGGGCAGTGTCCAGAAGATGGGGACGGCGAAGGAGCGATAATCGGTGTCCTCCATGCCGAGCCAGTAGTTGTGCAGGCCGAGGACGCGAGCGCCGGCAGGCACGTGGCTACCGATCTGCTCAATAAAGCGGTAGTAGGGCGTGGTGGCGGCGGCGTGTCCTTCCATCGCGGCCCACCGTGCTCCCCCCTCGGCGACGACGGCGAACAGGAGTACCACCAGCGCCAGCCGGCCCGCGGCACGAAACCGCACCCGCCCCAGCCATGTCCAGAACGCGAGAGCACCCCACGCCGCAGCAATGGCCCAGATGGGGAGAATGGTCGCGAGATAGCTGGGCAGTTTTAGCCGGATCAGCAGGGCGAGCAGGGCCGGGATGACCAGGGCGGGCAGGGCAACCGCCCACGCCGCGCGATCGCCGCGGCGCCGCCCACGCCAGGTCAGCGCGGCGACAGACGTAGGGATCAGCGCCAGGCTGGCCCACAGCCCGATCCGCCGCAAGTTATCGGACCAGGCGCCGAGGCCGAGTGGGTAGCGCTCGCGCTCGAGGTGCAGGTTGTCGAGATACCAACGTGGATTCGCCAGGTCGAACCGATCGCCATAGAACTGGGTCTGGCCGCGCCACGCGACAGGGTCGGCCAGTACATAGGCGAGGTAGGGCAGCCAGGGCAGGAGAAAACCAACGAGCAGGGGGAGCAGCGCCGGGAAGGGGCGGCTGTGGACGCCGGCCCGGACGCGGACGAGGAAACGATCGTGCAGTGCGAGAAGGAGCAGGACGGGCATCCAGAAGAGGCCATAAACGTGGGCCAGGCCCGCGAGCGCAGCGAGAAGGCCCGCTGCAAAGTAGCATCGCGCGTGGCGCGCTCGCTGCGCGGTGAGGTAGACGTCAAGCGCGGCAAGCCCAAATACGGGGACGGCCGGGTCGTAGCGCGAGATGCGCACCACATCGATAAAGGGAATGCCACTGGTACGAAAGGGGGTGAGGCCGGTCCACCGCACGAGGAGAAGGAAAAGAATCGCGAACAGGCCGACACGGGTATCGCCAAAAAGGCGATGCGCCAGGCGGTAGGTAAGCGCGAGGACGAGGAGGCCGAGGGCGACGGGCTCGAAGCGATCCTGGAAGAGACCGAGGCCGGCCAGGCGAAAGACGGCGGCCAGGAGCACGGGGTGGACCGGCATGTAGCCGTAGTAGCGGTCTTCCATGTCGAAAAAACCGGCAAAGAGATCAGTGCCGAACACGCCCTCGGTGGCCAGCTTCCAGCCGGTCGATGCTTGCCACGGCTCGTCCTCGTAGACGCGTGGAACGACGGTCAGATGGCGGAGTGAGATGGTCCAATAGGCGAGCAGCAGGAGGCAGAGGAGTGTCCTGGTCGCGACGGGAGAGCGGAGCGGGGGAACGATGCGCGCCATCCAACATGCCGGGTCATTCATGGTCGGGATTCCCACGCAAGCGCGGGCTTCCAGGGACAGGGGAGTGGCGCAGGTGGGTGTAGAGGGTCTCGAACTGGGCGGCGGTCCAGTCGGCGTCGTGGGCGAATGCCCAGGACTGGGCAGCGCGGGCGAGGCGCTCGCGCCGCCCAGGGTCACACAGCAATGCGACGATCTCGCCGGCGAGCGCGCGCGGATCGCCGATGGGGACTGCGACGGCCGCGGCGGGCGCCAGGTCCGCGACGATTCCGACGGCGGTGCCGACGGTCGGCACGCCGGCGAGTGCCGCCTCGCACACGGCGACCCCCTGGCTCTCGTGCCGGGACGACTGAACGAGGAGGTGCGCCTGGCGGTAGAGGGGCGCGAGCCGGTCTACGGGCAGGAATCCGTGAAAGTGGACGACGCCCGCCAGGCCGAGGGCTTGAGCCTGGTACTGCGCCTCGCCGCCGAGCGTGTCACCCCCAACCCAATCTAGACGCACGCCCGGCTGCCTGGACGCCACTAGCGACATGGCGCGCAGCATGGTCTCTGGGTCCTTGACGCGGTTGATGCTGGCCACGCAGAGGAGGCGCCACGGCGGGCCATCGGGACGCGGGACGGGGGCGGAAAAGAGGGAGGCATCGGCGCCGAGGACCAGGTGCCGCGCGTCGGGGCGCACGGGGGTGACCGGCGCCAGGGCGTGGTGACTGCCAGCGGTGACGGCGGTGGCGAGGCCAAGTGCGGTGCGGGCTACGAGGCGGCCTCCCCAGTGCAGCCCCCCGCCGTAGCCGATCTCGGGCAGCCGCACGAGCTCGCCGCCACCGACGCTCATGACGACAGGAACAGAGAGCAGCCACCCGGCGGTGCCCGCCAGGGCGGCGGGCCCGGCCCAGAAGCCGTGCAGCACGTCAAAACCGTAGCCTGCCGAGCGCAGGGCGCCCAGGAGCCGGGAGAGGCGCACGGCGGCGCCGAACGTCGGTATACCGCGTGGCACACGCCCGAGGTTGACGACCCGGGCACCGAGCAGGCGATAGCGGGTCGGCGTGGGCTCCTGGTCGAGGGCGACCACCAGGACATCGTGGCTGCGGGCGAGGCGCTCGATCAGCCAGAGGAGCGCCGGGATCACGCGCTCCCTGCCGCTGCGGTCGACACCGCCGGGCACGACGAGCGCGATCTTCACCTCGCGCCCGCCCGCAGGACGTCTCGGTACGCGGCCACTGCGCGGCGGCCGAGCGCAGGGGGACTCCACGTCGTCTCGAAATAGCCGCGCGTCTGCTGCGACGCGAGGTCGAGTGGGCGCGAGGCTGCCTGGAAGAATGCCGATACGAACGCGTCTGGGTCGCCGCGCCGCCAGATCGCGCCGACGCGCCCGCCGTCGGTGAGTGTGCGAAAGGATGGAATGTCGGTGACGACGGGTACGACACCACAAGCCATGGCATCGAGCAGTGCCAGGCCACTCCCCTCCCTGGCACTCCCCTGGACGAAAAAGTCGGCGCTGTTGTAGTAAGCCTCGATTCCCGCATAAGCGATCTCGCCCAGGAGCGCGACCGTGGAGCGGAGTGACTCGCTCGCGCCGATGCGTGCTTCCACCCGGGGCAGCAGGTCGGCGTAACGGTAGGCCATGTAAAGGCGCGCACGAGGGAACCGCTCGAGCAACCGCTCGAACCCCGACAGGATGGTGAGTGGATCCTTGTTGGCGTTCAGGTTTCCGGTCCAGAGGATCACAGGGTCGCCGATCAGGCCGGTACACGCTCGCGCCGCCGCTCGCTCCTCGAAATGGAAGGGCGAGGATGCCTCCATCACCTCGTGCACGCGGTCGATGGAGCGGATGGTGCCGCACGCGACCCACTCGTGGGCCAGCTCGCGCGAGGCAAAAAAGAACCCGTCGACAGGGGCGAGGCCCCAGCGCTGAAGTACCGCGCCCCGGCCGCGCCAGGGTGGCTCGGCATGGTGCTGGGCGACGACCGGGATCCGGTGTCGGGCGACGACCGGTACCCGGTGTCGGGCGCGGGCGGCACGCGACAGGCGCGCGGTGAGGAGCCGCGTGGCAAGAGGAAAGAGCAGCCCGTTGACGTGCACGACGGGCTGCTCGCCGCGGGCGAGCGCGCGGGCACAGCAGTCGAGCACGGCGCGGTGCAGGTGGTGCGGAACGTAGGTGCGGTGGGGCCAGGGAGGGTGGTGGTCGGCCACAAAGTGGTAAGGCACACCATGCTGCTCGACGGTGGCGTCGTGGCAGAAGCGACAGGCGACGGTGACCCGCGCGCCGGCAGCGAGCAGGCCGGCAGACCAGCCCGTCAGCAGAAAGTAGCGCTCGAGTGCCTGTTGTGGAGACGCAAGGTCGTCGTCCTAGACATAGTTCACCACGACGAGGGGGAGAGGAAAGTCGTGTTCAACCATCACACCTGCCATTCCGATCGGTACGGGCCCCAGTCTAACACGAATGAGGCGGGTTGGCAAGGATGAGGTGTGGAGGTGAAACGTGCCGCGTGACGCGTGAGGTGGGTGAGTTATGTTTCGGGTGTCAGGGTGCGGGCAGTAAGAGGTCGAGGGCTTGCAGGAACTGAGCGTCGTCGGTTGCCTCGACCTGCTCCGGTGTCATGGTGGATTCGGCGGCAGGCAGAAGTGGGGTGGCGCCCGGGGGCAGCTCGACGGGAACGTCGGGCTCGATCCCCATGTGCCAGATGACGCGCCCGTCGGGAGTGAGCCACTCTTCGGTAGCGAGGAGCAGGGCCGAGCCGTCATTCAGGGGGAACTGCTGGAGGACGGTGCCGGTGCCAAACGTGGTCTCGCCGACGAGTTGGGCGCGGCCCGAGTCCTGGAGTGCACCGGAGACGATCTCGGCGGCGCTGGCACTGCCGGCGTCGATCAGGACGACGAGGGGCAGGCCGGTCGCCAGCCCACCCTCCCTGACGGGTACTTCTTCCACGTTGTCCTGTGCATCTCGCCGCAGGAGGACGTTCCCGCTCTCAAGGAACTGGCTCGTCACGCCTACCGCTTCTGAGAGCAGGCCGCCAGGGTTGCGGCGCAGATCGAGGATGAGGCCGCCGAGCTCCTGCTGCCGGATCTCGGTCAGGGCCTGCCGCAGGTCGTCGGTGACGCCGGCACTGAAGGCGACGATGCGCACGTGGGCGATGCGCGTGCCCGGGACGCGTGCCCAGATGACATTATCGAGATCGATCTCTTGTCGGGTGAGCGTGACGGTGATCGTGTCATCGGTGGCGGGACGGAGGAGGGTCAGCGTGACATCGGTGCCTGCAGGCCCGGTGATGCGCTGCACAACCTCGGTGAGCGGCATGCCTGCGGTGCTCTGGCCATCGACGTCGAGAATGACGTCGCCCGGCTGCAGGCCCGCCGCCTCGGCAGGGGAGCCATCGATCGGCGCGACGATGACGGCCCTGTCGTCCCTCATTTCGACATAGGCGCCGATGCCTTCGAACTGGCCCTGGGTAAACTGGTAGTTCGCCTGCACCATCTCGGGTGTGAGGAATGTACTGTGCCCCGTGTCTCCAAGCGCGTCGACCATGCCCGAGATGGCTCCATAAGTGAGCGTTTGGCGATCAGCCGCTTCCTGGTCGACGTATTGCTGCTCGACAGCATTCCACGCCTGGGCGATGAGGCGAAAATCGTCTTCGGCACCCGCGGGCACATTGTCGGGCGGGATGAAACGGAAAAACACCTCGCGGTCGAGGGCGACGCCAGTGACCACGCCCAGCCCCAGGAGCAGGAGGATGGCGAATAGGATGCAGCCGGCACGCAGCCCACGGCTCAAGGAGCCGGCCTCGACCAGTGGAAGAGCGGAGAGAGGTCACTCGTGTGCAAGCTGTCGCTGGCGGCAAGCCAGGGGATGGCACCCTGCCGGTCGATGCGGTAGAGGGCATAGGCGTCGGGCTCGGCGATCTGGCCCATGACCACAACCACGCCCTGGACATAGCCGGCGGGTCGGGCAGCATCATCCCGGCGCGTGGCGCCCATCAACAGGTGCCAATCGAGGAGGTGCGCCGATCCGTGGCGGGCGGCTGCATCGACGGCGCGTTGCCCGGCGGCCGATTCACGGTCGCCAGCAGGTCGGGCTTGGGGCCGCTCGGCCTGCAATGCCGAGAGCACCGACATGGCAAGCATGACGGCGAGAAGAAAAAAGATGCCGGCGATCAGACCAACACGGTACCTCGAATGCACCTGGAGCTGTGCCTGTTCTTGCGGGCTCATATCACAAATACTCGATCATCTTGGGTGCGCGCTACCGCTAGGCCGTCACTTCTCGCCTTTGCGCTGGTCAATCATGTCGAGGAGCTCGTCGGCTGCCTCGAGGACGTCGTGGTAATCGTACTGGCCCGCGCGCTGTTTGGCAGCGATGACACCGTCGCGGTGGACGACCTCAAAGTCGCCGTAGGGAAAGTTGTAGTATTCCTTGTCCTCCCGGCCACCTTCTTCCTCGTTGGTTGCCAGGAACCAGTTGGCATAGTCGTCCCAACTGTGGTCCTCGAGGTAACGGTTCTCATCGGCCGCGGAGGGCTGGGCCTCACTCCAATCGCTCTCCATGTCGATCTTGCCGTCGCGGACCAGGCTTTTCGCAAATTCGACAGACTTTTTGCGCACCTTCATCCCGTCTCTCCTCTCAACAGCGACCGCTCGCGCTCGGTGGCTCATCCATTGTAAACCCATTGTCCATGCGCAAACGGTTGAGATGGGTTGGAAAAGGGTCTGGCTTTCGTTGGATCCAGGCACGAGCCGGCCAACTTATCCAACCTCACGAAAGGGGGAAGAGAGGGAACACAGAGATACACGGAGAGAAACAGAGGTGCACGGAGCAAGGTGATCAAGCACCGGGTCTCACTCTACTCTCTGTGTATCTCTGTGTACTGCCCTCAGCGTGTTGTGGTGCGCGTGACGACCGGCAGGCCGGCCGCTTCCCAGGCCGGGAATCCGCCCTCAAGTGCCCGTGCATTGTAGCCGCTCTCACGGAGCAGGCCGGCGGCGCTCTCACTGCCAGAGCTGCCGCGATTGTGCATGTTTCAATAGGTGACCACGGGGCGGCCGCGCGGGACCTGGTCCAAAGATTCTTCGAGATCATCTTTGGGGATGTGGATCGCGCCGGGGATGTGGGCCCCAGCATACGACTCGGCGCTGCGCACGTCGATGACGGTCGGCGGGTTGTCCTTTTGCAACTGTGTGTACAGCTCTTCTGGAGAAATCAACTGGCTCATCACACCTCCTGGGTTTTGGTTTTTTCGACGGTGACGACGGTGCATAGATCAACGACTGGCACAATGCAGATGTAGTGTAGCACCAGGGCCAGGGTGGGTCAATGTATCGGGATATATAAAAGGGGTATATCTGAAGGTACATCTTAACGCTCGTCGGGCAATGCACTGGCGTGGAAACGAGCCTTTGACACAAACTCGGTTCCAGGTTATACTCTGCACCAGCGCGTGCGAGGTGAGACAGGCACGCGGGTGGTAACGGCTTGCGCCGCGATTGGCTGGGCGCGGCCGATCGAGGACCCAAAGAGGTGCTTGTTTCAGAGGGATTGTGGCGCAGCAGCGGACGAGCCGACCAACAGGAGTCAACGATGACGAGGAGGGAGGAGATGGGACAGTACGAGGCACGCACTTATGGCGAGCGCATTGCCGGCGTGTATGACGAGTGGCACGCGGATTACGAAGAGTCGATGGTGGATCTGCTGTGCGAGCTGGCAGGGGGCGGGCGCACGCTGGAGCTGGGGATCGGCACCGGGCGCGTGGCACTGCCGTTGCGCGCGCGAGGTGTGGAGGTCACG
>DATHUZ010000287.1:0-3056 GCA_035461725.1 Anaerolineae bacterium | reverse complement strand
GGCGTGGGCTAACGCGTCGGCCTACCACGCCAGCAAGTGGGGGCTGCGCGGGCTGAGCTACGCGCTCCACGTCGAGGGCCGGCCGCACGGCATCAAGGTCACCTCAGTCATCGCCGGGGGAATGAAAACACCCTTCATTCTCGACCGTTTTCCCGACGTCGACCCCGACACGCTCCAGGACCCCGCCAACGTGGCGCAGACCGTTCGCTTTTTGCTCTCCACCCCGGCAGAGACCGTCATTCCCGAGGTGATGGTCATTCCCATGAAAGAGACATCGTGGCCGTGAGCGGTTTTTCATTATCGGCAGGCGCGTCGTGAAGCAAGCCGTCTTTCTGGACAAGGATGGGACGCTGATCGAGGACATCCCTTACAACGTCGATCCGGACAAGATTCGGCTGGTGCCGGGGGCGGGCGGCGCCCTGCGCGCCATGCAGCACGCAGGCTATGAGCTCATCGTGATCACCAACCAGTCAGGTGTCGCGCGCGGCTACTTTCGCGAGCAGGCGCTGGAGGATGTCGAGGCGCGGCTCCGCCAACTGCTGAGCAGCGAAGGGGTGCTTCTGGCGGGCTTTTACTACTGCCCCCACCATCCCGACGGCAGCGTCAGCCGTTATGCCGCTAATTGCTGGTGCCGCAAGCCGGCGCCTGGCCTCCTCTACCGGGCAGCGATCGATCAAAAGATCCACCTCGGCAGTTCCTGGTTCGTAGGCGACATTCTGAACGACGTCGAGGCAGGCCGACGGGCCGGCTGCCGCACAGTTCTGGTCGACAATGGAGGCGAGACCGAGTGGGAGCTGTCCACACTGCGCCGCCCTCACTACGTGGTGGACAGCCTGGTGAGCGCCGCCGACGTGATCGTGGGCATCCGCGGTGGCGCCGAGGTGCAAGAGGTCGCGCTGCGCGATCTGGTGGCACGCGCTTACGCGCACGTCGCACCCGGCGACGCGGCAGCCGGGCCGCGGCCTCGTTGGGTTGTGCATGCTGCGGACCCTGCAGGAGAACGAGCATGAATGGAGATCTGGGTCGTATCATCGACCGCTTTGGCAAGCTGCGCGTCGGCGTCGTCGGCGAGGCGATGCTCGATGCCTATTTGCACGGCGACGTCGAGAGGGTGAGTCCCGAGGCTCCTGTGCCGGTGCTGTCGGCCACCGCGGAAGAGTACCGCGCCGGAGGCGCGGCCAACGCCGCGGTGAACGCCGCTGCCCTTGGCGCCGCCGTCGATTTCCTCTCTGTCGTGGGCGACGACTATGATGGGCGCGCACTGCGCCGCGTGCTCCGTCGCGCCGGCGTCGAGACCTCACAGGTGCTCACCGACCCGGCACGCCGCACCCTGGTCAAACGGCGCGTCGTCGGCGGTGGCCAGATGCTGCTGCGCATCGACGATGGCTCCACCCACCCACTCAGCCCCGAGTTAGAGGCCGAGGTGTGCGATGGCGTCGAGGCGCTCTTTGAATGGTGCGACGCCGTCATCGTCTCCGACTATCGCTATGGCATCCTGACACCCGCCGTGGTCGACGCGCTGCGGGCCGCCCGCCAGCGCCACCCACGCGTCCTCGTCGTCGATTCGAAAGACCTGCCCCTCTACCAGGGCGTCGGCGTCACCGCCGTGAAACCGAACTACCGCCAGGCGCTGGCCTTGATCGAGGCGCACAGCGCCGATGGCGACTGGGGCGACAATGGGCACAACCGCCTGGACGTGGTGATGGCACACCGGCACGAGATCCTCGATGCGACCGGCGCCGAGATCGCGGCCGTCACCCTCGATCGCGATGGTGCCCTGATCCTCGAGCGCGAGGCCGATCCCTACCGCACCTACGCAGAGGCACGCGCCGACCTGCGTGCCACCGGCGCGGGCGACACCTTTGTCGCTGCCTTTGCACTGGCGCTCGCTGCCGGCGCCTACACGCCCACCGCCGCGGAGCTGGCCTCGGCGGCCGCCGGCGTCGTCCTCACCCACCGGCAGACGGCGGCGTGCAGCGCTGCCGAGCTGCGCGCCTATCTCGTCGCAGCCGAAAAGCAGCTCGACGACCGAGAGGTGCTGCGCGCCCACGTCGAAATGCTGCGCCGCGAGGGCAAGCGGATCGTTTTTACCAACGGCTGCTTTGACATCCTGCACGGCGGCCACGTTCTCTACCTCAACCGCGCCAAAGAGCTCGGCGATGTGCTCGTCGTCGGCGTCAATACCGATGAGAGCGTCGCGCGCCTGAAGGGCCCCGACCGTCCGATCAACGGGCTGCAGGACCGTATGCAGGTGCTCGCCGGTCTCAGCTCTGTCGACCTGGTCATTCCCTTCCACGAGGACACGCCCAAGAATCTGATCCGGATCGTCCGGCCCGACCTCTTTGTCAAGGGCGGCGACTATACGCCCGACACCCTGCCGGAGGCGCCCCTGGTGCGCGAGCTGGGCGGCGAGGTGCACATTATGCCCTACCTGGAAAGCCGGTCGACTACGAGCATCATCGATCGCATTCGCCAGACATACGTGGCGGATTGTGAGCAGCAGGAGGCGGAGGGCGACCGGCGAGTGATGAGTGAAGCGGGAAACGTGATACGTGATGCGTGATGTGTGATCGCGTATGACGTTCAATGAAGAGTGAGCGAGCGTTGGACACGAGTGATTGGGAGCGAGCCAAACGAGTGCTCTGTATCCGCCTGGATACACTCGGCGACATTTTAATGACGACGCCGGCGATCCGGGCCGTTAAAAGATCTCGCGCGCCACAGCCCTCATCCGAGACACACTGGGAGCCAGGGCGCCACGTCACCCTGCTGACCGGCAGCGCCGGGGCCGCGATCGGTGCCCTCGTCCCAGAGGTGGACGACGTGATCGTGTACGACGCACCCTGGATGAAAGCCACGCCGCCGCGCGCCGACAGCCGCCCCGAATACGAGATGGCCGACCACCTGCGTGCCGGCAATTTCGACGCCGCCATCATCTTTACCGTCTACAGTCAGAACCCCCTGCCCGCCGCCATGCTCACCTACCTGTCCGGCATTCCCCTGCGCCTCGCCCACTGCCACGAGAACCCCTACCAGCTCCTCACCGACTGGGTCCC
>DATHUZ010000286.1:0-1573 GCA_035461725.1 Anaerolineae bacterium | reverse complement strand
AATCGCCTCAAAGTCGGCGCACGTCTCGGGCGCGCCGAGCGGCACGGCGACCACGATCTCCTCCGGCCCCTGCGGGCGGAGCGCCTTGATCGCGGCACGCATGGTGGCGCCGGTAGCCAGGCCGTCGTCGATCAGGATAATCGTCCTGCCGCGCACGTCGGGTGCCGGGCGCTCGCCCCGGTAGGCACTGGCGCGGCGTTCCAGCTCCTCCTGTTCGATCGCCGTCACGGCGTCGATCGTGCGCTCGTCGATATTGACACTATGCACTACCTGCTCGTTCAACACCCGCACCCCACCCGTGGCGATGGCGCCCATCGCCAGCTCCGGTTGGCCTGGCAGACCCAGCTTGCGCACGAGAAAGATGTCGAGCGGCGCGCCCAGTGCCCGCGCCACCTCGTAGGCCACCGGCACCCCGCCACGGGGCAGGGCCAGCACCAGCAGGTTCGGGTCACCTGCGTACTCGTGCAGCTCCTGTGCCAGCCTGCGGCCGGCATCGGTTCGATCCAGAAAAATGGCCATATCCACTACTCCTCAAAAGCGACGCGCCGCGGGCGCGTCGCAACCACCTTCATACGTGCAGGCAAACAGTCGATTCGGTTCTCGTCAGAGATTGACCATCTTGGGCTGGATACTTCGTCGTGGGCCTCGTAAGGCGCATTCAGTATACTCAAGATCGCACGGTCCGTCAACTTTTCCCCTCACCCCGTAGTGTAGCACATCCATCTGGCCGATAAGCTGGCAATCTGCCCAGCCATGGCCAGACTCTAGTCACGTGGGTGTTGAGTGGGAACCCTGGGCCGCGAGAGGCGCGGAAGGAACGAAAGCCATGAAAGGCGCGCAAGGGATGCGCACCTTTCATGGCTTCGTGGTCCAGGCACCTGGCGCTCGTAGAGCGTCAAATGCCAACGCACGTCTACTATTGGGGGACCCAGTGCACACACCGGAACCCGACGCTGTCGCTCGGATCGTCCGGCGCAACAGAGTCGCGGTGCGCGACGCGCACGGCGCTGGCGACGCTCGACCAGGCGCCGCCGCGCAGCACCTTGAGCTCGCCTGTCACAGGCCCCGTTGGGTCCATGCCCGGCGAGACGGCATAGTAGCCGGCATCGTACCAATCGGCGACCCACTCCCACACGTTGCCGCTCATGTCGAGCATGCCGTAGGGGCTCGCCCCGTCGGGATAGTCGCCCACCGGGCTGGTGTCGCCGACGCAGTATGCCCACGCGCTGCCATCATAGTGCTCGTAGTTCAGCAGCGAGCAGTCGGGGGAGCGGGCGCCCCACGGGTACACGCGCGTGTCGCTGCTGCCGCGCGCCGCCTTTTCCCACTCGGCCTCGGTGGGCAGGCGCCCGCCGCCCCAGGCGCAGTAGGCGGCTGCATCGTCCCAGTCGACCCACAGGACCGGGTAGCCGGCAAACTCGGGCTGGTCGTAGTGCAGGATCGTGCCCCCCACGCCCACGGCATAGACGTCGGTGCCGCTGCTGCCCCACACGTCCCCGAGCAAATTGCTCGTCCCGCTGCTCATCGCCTGCCAGTCGGTGCCGTCGTGGTGCAGCAGGGTGCCACCCAGGCC
>DATHUZ010000285.1:0-10507 GCA_035461725.1 Anaerolineae bacterium | reverse complement strand
TGCCCTTGCCTTTTACCCACACGAGCACGTTCACCGTGCCCAGGTCCACTCCAATGTGCTTTGTTAGCATCTATTTTTCACCCGATCTTGATTCTCGCTTCAACACGACCAGGACTGGATTGTACGAGTTTTTCTTCAGCTTGTCAATGTCGCCGCCCTGCTGCACAAAGTGGGGACGGGAGAGCTTCCCGTCCCCAGTTTCCCATTCAGGACTGCGTCGCCGTTGGTGGGCCGCCTGAGGGCGGCCGCCGGCGGCGGCTGCGCTGCGCCACCTTGATCCGGATCGCGGCGCGGCGAAGCGCCGCCTGGGCGCGGATCACGTCGGCATCCACGTCTTGCTCTTGCTCCATCAGATCTTCGGCGCGGTGGCGCGCGGCCTCCGCCCGCTCCAGGTCGATCTCTTCGGCCCGCTCGGCCGAATCGGCCAGGATAGTGACGTGGTCCGGCCCCACCTCCATAAAGCCACCGCCGATGGCGATATAGATGTCCTCGTCGCCCGCGCGGCGGAGGGTCAGCTCACCAAAGGTGAGCGCCGTGATCAGTGGCGCGTGGTTGGGCAGAATGCCCAACTGGCCCTCGATGCCGGGGGCCACGACGATGTCGACGTCGCCTTCGAACACGGCACGCTCGGCGGTCACGACTTCAACGCGCAACTGAGCCATCTAGCGCCTCAACTCTTCTGCCCTGGTCACGGCCTCTTCGATGCCGCCCACCATGTAGAATGCCTGCTCGGGCAAGTCGTCGTACTTGCCGTCGAGGATGGCCCTAAAGCCCTCGACGGTCTCGCCGATCGGCACGTAGCGGCCTTCTCGGCCCGTGAACTGCTCGGCGACAAACATCGGCTGGCTGAGGAAGCGCTGGATGCGCCGCGCGCGTGCCACCACCAGCTTGTCCTCTTCCGACAGCTCGTCGATGCCGAGGATGGCGATGATATCCTGCAGGTCGTTGTAGCGCTGCAGCACGCGTTGCACCTCGCGCGCCACGTTATAGTGCGTCTCGCCCACCACGCGTGGGTCGAGGATGCGCGACGTGGACGAGAGCGGGTCGACGGCAGGGTAGATGCCCTGCTCCGAGATGGAGCGCTCGAGGGCGATGGTAGCGTCGAGGTGGGCAAAGGTGGCGACGGGCGCCGGGTCGGTATAGTCGTCGGCCGGGACATAGACCGCCTGCATCGACGTGATGGCGCCGCGCCGCGTGCTGACGATCCGCTCCTGGAGCTCACCCATCTCGGTGCCAAGCGTGGGCTGGTAGCCGACGGCGCTGGGCATGCGCCCGAGCAGTGCCGACACCTCAGAGCCCGACATGACAAAGCGAAAGATGTTGTCGATAAAGAGGAGCACGTCGCGTCCCTGGTCGCGAAAGTACTCGGCCATGGTCAGCCCGGTGAGGCCAACACGCAGGCGCACGCCGGGCGGCTCGTTCATCTGGCCAAACACCATCGCCACGCTGTCGATCACGCCCGACTCTTTCATCTCGACCCAGAGGTCGTTGCCCTCGCGCGAGCGCTCGCCCACGCCGGCAAAGACGGAAAAGCCCTGGTGGACGGTGGCAAAGGTGCGGATCAGCTCCTGGATGATAACGGTTTTGCCGACACCGGCCCCGCCAAAGACGCCGGTCTTGCCGCCGCGCATAAAGGGGGCGATCAGGTCGATCACCTTCACCCCCGTCTCGAGGAACTCGGGGTGGGTGACCTGCTCTTCGAAAGTTGGCGAGGGCCGGTGGATCGGATAGTGCTCAGCCGCCTCTACCGGTCCCTTGTTGTCGATCGGCTGGCCGAGCACGTTAAAGATGCGCCCCAGGGTGGCTTCGCCGACGGGGACCGTGATCGGCGCCCCCGTGTTAATGACCGGCATGCCACGGCGCAGGCCGTCGGTGGCATCCATCGCCACCGTGCGCACCCAGTCGTTGCCCAGGTGCTGCTGCACCTCACACACCAGCACGCCGCCGTCGCGTGGGATATGAACAGCATCATAGATTTCGGGGAGATTCCCCTCGGGGAACTCGATGTCGACCACCGGTCCCAGAACCTGTGCCACGCGGCCCGTGGGTCCACCCCTACTTGTTTCGGACATGATTCCTCCTCACCAGTCTCACCGTGTCAGTTTGCCGAGGGCCTCGGCACCGCCGGCAATGTCGAGCATCTCGCGGGTGATGGCCTCTTGCCTGGCACGGTTATAAGTCAGCGTCAGATCTTGTACGAGCTCGTTGGCGTTTTCGGTGGCGTTACGCATGGCGACCATGCGGGCGCTGTGCTCGCTGGCGAGCGCCTCGAGCACCGCCTGATACACCTGGAGCTCGGTAAAACGGGGCAGCACCGTGTTCAAGATCGTCTGCGGATCGGGCTCGTAGATATACTCGACCGTCGGCGACAGTGGACGCGCCTCTCGATAGGTGGAAATCGCCGTCACGCCCAGTTCGAGCGGCCGGATCGGCAGGAGCTGCCACATCGCGGGGTGCTGCACGAGGGTATTGACAAAGTCCATGTGCGCCAGGTAAACGACGTCATAGTGCCCGGAGAGAAACCCGCCGATGGCGGCAGAGGCGATGGGGGTCACGTCGAGCAGCCCCGGCCTGTCGGGCAGGTCGGAGAACTCGGCGCCGATCGTATATCCCATGCGCCACATCGCCTGGCGCCCCCGCCGCCCGACCGTGATCAGCTCGACGGGCCGGTTCAGGTCGGCGATAAAGTCGGCGGCGGCGGCGACCATGTTGTGGTTGTAGCTCCCGGCGAGCCCCTTGTCCGAGGTGATGAGCACCATCCCGACGCGCTCGATCTCGGCCCGGGTCTTGAGCAAGGGATGCACCTCCTCGCCCACGCCGCGCTGCGCGGCGAGATTGACGAGGATCTGCCATGCCTTCTGTGCATATGGGCGGGTGGCGGTAACCTGCTCCTGCGCGCGGCGCATCTTGGACGCCGCAACCATCTGCATCGCGCGTGTCACCTGCGCGATGTTGCGGACACTGCGAATCCGGCGCCGGATCTCTCGAGTACTGGGCAACTGTCTACTCCTTGGGCATGCTGGCCCACGTGCTAAGAATCAGATGGCTTGGGATCGAGGAGCAGCGTGCGCTCCTCGCTGCTCATGCTCACGTCCACGCCAACCGGTTTCCCATTCTGGTCCACCCCCGTCTTGTGCACCACGCGCACCCACCAATGGACGGTGCCCACACCTTCAGCAGCCGGCGGGTGAAAGGGCGCGAGAAAGGTCTCGTCGGCTCGAAACTGGGTGTCGCGCGTCAACACATAGTCGCCGTACCACGACTGACCGGTCACACCGGGCCGGCGTTCGAGGTGGAGGTGGTAGAACTCGTCTGCCGCCAGGGTGCCAACCGGCGACCAGCGAAAGAGCACAACCGTGCGCCACGCGACCTGCTGGCGAGGCAGCGGCTCGGACAGCGTAGGCGCCGGGTACTTGATCGCACCGGGCAGTGGCGTAGACACGCTCGTGACCGGCGTCCTCGAGGGAGCCGGCCGGGTGGTCGACGCGGCGGAGTGACGCGGTGTAGGCGTCGCCACCACAACCCATGGAGTCTGGCTTGGGCAGACACTCGTGGGGCACATCCCGACTGCGCCTGGCCCCAGAGTCGCCGTGACCACGACAATCCATGGAGTTTGGGTCGGCGGCGGCTGCGTAGGCTGTGATGCCGGGCCACAGCCGGCCATCGCGGCAGCCAGGCCAATCATCATACAGCCCACGGCCCAACCCAACCTCATCCTCGCCTCAAACTTGTTCTCACGCTCAGTAAGCCGTCGTCGCCTTAAAGTCACGGATCGCTTCGTCGAGCGCGGCACGCGTTTCGTCGTCCATCTTGGCGCCAGATTGAATGCGCTGGCGCAGAGCCGGCTGGCTGGCCTCCATGTAGCGCAAGAACGCTTCCTCAAAGTCGAGGATTTTCGCAATCTCGACGTCGTCGAGAAAGCCGCGCGTGACCGCGTAAATGATCATCACCTCGTCGGCGAGCGGCATGGGCGTGTACTGCGGCTGCTTGAGCACTTCTTGCACGCGCAGGCCGCGCTCGAGCTGGTTGCGCGTCGCCTCGTCGAGGTCGCTGCCGAACTGGGCAAAGGCGGCCAGCGCGCGGAAAGAGGCCATGTCGAGCCTGAGCTGCCCGGCAACCTGCTTCATGACCGGCGCCTGGGCGTCGCCGCCGACGCGCGAGACCGAGATGCCGACATTGATCGCCGGGCGGATGCCCGCGTAGAACAGGTCATTCTCGAGAAAGATCTGCCCATCGGTGATCGAGATGACGTTGGTCGGGATGTAGGCCGAGACGTCGCCGGCCTGCGTTTCGATAATCGGCAGCGCGGTGAGCGATCCGCCGCCATATTCAGGTGCCAGCTTGGCAGCGCGCTCCAGCAGGCGCGAGTGGAGGTAAAAGACGTCGCCCGGATACGCCTCGCGGCCTGGTGGACGGCGCAGCAGGAGCGACACCTGGCGGTAGGCCCACGCGTGCTTGGACAGGTCATCGTAGACGATGAGGGCCTCTCTGCCTGACTCCATAAAGTGCTCGCCCATGCTGGTGCCCGCATAAGGCGCGATGTACTGCAGGGTGGCAGGCTCGGATGCAGAAGCGATCACGACGATGGTGTGGTCCATGGCCCCAGCTTCTTCGAGCGTAGCCACCACCTGTGCCACCTGGGCGCGTTTCTGCCCAATAGCGACATAGATGCAGATCAGGTCCTTGCCCTTCTGGTTGATGATCGCGTCGATGGCGAGGGCGGTTTTGCCTGTCTGCCTGTCGCCGATGATCAGCTCGCGCTGCCCACGGCCGATGGGGATCATGGCATCGATCGCCTTGACGCCGGTCTGCACCGGGGTGTTCACGCTCTCGCGAAAGACGACGCCGGGCGCGATGCGCTCCAGGGGACGAGTGTCCTCCGCGTGGATCGGCCCCTTGCCATCCACCGGCACGCCCAGGGCGTCGACCACGCGGCCGATGAGGCCATCGCCGACGGGGACCGAGATGATGCGCCCCGTCCCGCGCACCAGGTCGCCCTCTTCGATCTGGGTATAGTCGCCCATGACGATGATGCCGACGCTGTTGGCTTCCAGGTTGAAAGCGAGGCCCATGATCTCTTCGGAACGCTCGCCCCCGCTCTCAAACTCGACCAGCTCCATGGCCATGACATCGGCCAGCCCATCGGCACGGGCAATGCCGTCGCCCACCTCGATCACCGAGCCGACGTCGACCGCTTTGACCGGCGCTTCGAAGGCTTCGATCTGCTCCTTCAGTCGCGCCGCGATATCCTGTGCTTGCAAGGCCATTCTGCCTCCATAAGACGTGGTGCCGTGCCGTGGTACCGTGTACCGCAGCACGGATCCAGAACGCGCGGCACCCGCCCGCGCCAGGCACGCGCCTGGCGACGCACGGGCGCGTGCCGCGCTTACGCCACCAACCGATCTCGCAAAGCCGCCAGCCTGCCCGCGACCGTGCCGTCGATCACCCTGTCGCCAACGCGCACATAGACGCCCCCGAGCACCGACTCGTCGACCTCGAATTGAAACTCGAGGTCTGCTCCGAACCGGGCGACGAGCCTGGAGCGGAGCCGCGCCTGTTCCTCTTCGGTCATCGGCACGGCGGTGACGATCCGGGCACGCGTGAGCTGGGGCCGGCGGGCAACCATCCGCTCGAACTCGGCCAACACGGCGTCGAGATCGTCGAGCTGCTTGTTTTCGAGGAGCGTGCCTACGAATTTACGCACCTCGGTGTCGAGGCCACGCGGCACCGCCCTTGACAGGTGCTCCAGCTTTTCGCGCGCCGACAGCGACTGATCGCGGACCACCGCCCGGAGCGCCGGGTCGCGCCTGAGGGCGCTCTGGACCGCGCCAAGCTGCCGGGTCCATGGCTCCAGCGCCAGCTCATAGATGGCAGATGCATATTCTTGGGGTCGGGCCTGTGGGCTCACTTGAATTCCTCGGTCTCGTCGATAAACGCGGCGATGAGTCGCCGCTGGGTGTTGCGGTCGAGCGCCTCGCCCAGCACCTTGTCGGCGATCGTCAGCGACAGGTCGGCCACCTGCTGGCGCAGCTCGGCCATGGCCTGCTCGCGCTCGCGGGCGATCTCTTCGCGGGCGCGTGCGATGAGCTGCTGGGCATCGGCGCGCGCCTCTTCCAGCAGCTCCTGGCGAGTCTGCTCGCTCATCTGGGTCGCCCGCGCGACGACCTCTTGCCCATCGCGGCGCGCTTCGGCCATCCTGCGCTCGTATTCCTGCTCCACTTCTGCAGCGCGTCGGGACGCGGCTTCCGCGTCCTCGAGCCCCTGCCTGATCCGCTCACGTCGTTGATCGAGCATGCCCAGGACAGGCTTGTAGGCCACAAAGTAGAGGAGCAGGGCCAGCAAGGTAAAGTTGACGATCTGGGAAACGATGTAGCCCAGGTTGATACCTAGTGCTTCCAACCCAAACCTCCTCCTCTGATTTTGGATTTTCGATTTTGGATTTTGGATTTGGCACTCGCGCAGCGGTGCAATCCAAAATCTGGAATCTAGAATCTAAAATCAGACGAACTTGATGATGAGTGCCACGACCAGGGCATAGATACCGATCGCCTCGGTGAAGGCCAGGCTCAGGATCAGGGGCGTAAAGATCTGATCCGCGGCCTCCGGGTTCCGGCCGAGCGCCTCCATCGCTTTCGAGCCGATCATGCCGAGGCCCAGGCCCGGGCCGAGCGCGCCGATGGCGATGGCGATGGCAGCCGCCAACTGCTGCATAGTCTCTTGATCCATGTCTCAATTCCTCCTCGATTGGTGGTTGTTTTCGGCGCCGCGCAGCAAACGCCCGGCAGCCCTACGAATGTTCCTCACCGTGGCTGCTGATGGCAACCACGAAAAAGGCGACGGTCAGCATCATAAAGACGAGCGCCTGGACAAAGCCGACAAAGAGCTCGAGGCCAAAGAACGGGAGAGAGACGACAAAGGGAATCAGGAAGGCCATGACCCCGAGGAGAACCTCGCCGGCAAAGATGTTGCCAAACAGACGGAAAGAGAAGGACACCACCTTGCCGATCTCGCTGATCGTCTCCACGATGCCGAGAAAGACGTCGATGATGCCCATAAAGAACGCCGCGATCCGCCCGCCACAGCCGAGGCCCGGCTTGCGGAAGGCATTGACGATCCCACCGAGCGCGATAAACTTGCCAAAGTAGCCGGCGCCGAGCCCGCGCACCCCAAAGTATTGGGTCAACAGCACAGACACGATCGCGAGTGCAAGCGTAAAGTTCATGTCGGTGCTTGGAGCGCGGAACATCGGGGCGAGCAGGTAGAGCTCGCCATGTTCTTCCGCCCCGGCGGCCTCGGCCGCCGCTTCTTCGAGCGGCGCCTCTTCACCACGCACCCAGAAGCCGAGGGTGTGCGAGTCGTTCACCCAGTCGACCGGGTAACCCTCGCCTTCGTGCGCCTCGTGCAGCACCCCCCAGCCGCCGAACAACGGCGTGAGCCCGAGCCAGTTCCCGACGAGGACAAAGAGAAAGATGGTCGCGACGATCGGAAAGAACCTGGGTGCCCACTTGGGGCCGGCGGCGTTCTCCACCAGGCCGTACAACGCCTCGACGATCATCTCCAGAAAGCTCTGCCAGCGTCCGGGAACGAGCTTCATACGGCGGGTGATGAGCCACGTCCCGACGATGAGCAGGAGCATGGTGAACCACGCCGAGAGGAGGGTGTTTGTGATCTTGAACCCAAAGAGCTCCAAGACGGTTTCGGCCGGGATGCTGATATCGGGCAAGACCACGCGTACCTGCAGCAGGTTGACGACGACAAAGGCCAGGATGATGATGGCCGTGGGTACGAGCACCTTAGGGGATAATAGTCTTGACACTACTCTTCTTCCTCCTCACTTCTTTCGGCTGCTCTCCTTTCGGCTTCTCGATCGGCCTCTTCGACGATCGGACGAAAGGTGCGCAGGGCCACTCGCGCCACACCCACGGTGGCGGCCAGAACGCCGAGTCCCGCTCCCAGGAGAATAAAGAGCGGGCTGCTGTCGAACCGGTTGTCGAGCCAGATACCGACGAGCAGAGGAATCAGCAGGGAGAAAAGCATCGTCCAGCTCAGGTTGAGCGCGGTGCTCAGGGCTTCTCCCCTTTTCATGAACGAACAGACTCCTCCGACAGGCTCGGATACCGACCGTTGTTCAGCGCCGGCGGCAAGAGTATACCAAAGTCCTCGCCGATTGGCAAGTAGACGGCTGTGCGAGTACACACACAATGCGGACTCGCACAGCCGGGCAGCAAAAATCACACGGTCAGGCTTTCGACGGTCTCCTGATCGAGCTTTTTCACGACAGCCACGATCAGGTCCAGCGCCCGATCATAGTCCTCGCGCGAGATGATCGAGTTGTGGCTGTGGATGTGGCGCGTGGGCACGCCGATCACCACGGTGGGCACGCCCTCGTTGTGCATGTGGATCTGTGCGCCGTCGGTGGCGCCGCCGGGCATGGCCGAGAACTGGAGCGGGATGCCAAGCTCGGCCGCCGTGTCGATCACCAGGTCGCGCAGCTTCAGGTTCGGGATCATGCGCGCGTCGAACACGAGCATGGTCGGCCCACCGCCCAGCTTGACGGCCGTCTCTTCGGGCTTGATACCCGGCACGTCGCCGGCGATATCGACTTCGAGCACCAGGCCGACGTCGGGGTTGATCGTCCAGGCCGACGTTTTGGCCCCGCGTGTGCCCACCTCTTCCTGGACGGTGCCGACGGCATAGAGCGTGTTCGGGTGCCCCTCGTGTGCCAGCCGCCGCAGCGCGTCGATGGCGAGGGCGCAGCCCAGCCGGTTGTCGAACGCCTTGGAGAGGTAGACACCCTCGCGCGCCATGAGGGTGAACTCGCTGACAGGGATGATCGGGTCGCCGATGCGCACGCCCATCTCATCGACCTGCTCCTTCGAGGTCGCGCCCACGTCGATGTACATGTCCTTCTTCTCGACGACCTTTTTACGATCCTCGTCGTTGAGCAGGTGGGGGGGCTTGGCGCCCAGGACCCCGACGACGTCGCCGTTCCGTGTCTTGATGGCGACGCGGTGGCCGAGGAGCACCTGGTCCCACCACCCGCCGAGGGCCTGGAACTTGATGAACCCCTCGTCGGTGACGTGGCGCACCATAAAGCCGATCTCGTCCATGTGGCCGGCGAGCATCACGCGCGGGTGCTCGGCGCTGCCGGCACGCCTGGCGATAAAGCTGCCCATCTTGTCGTGGCTGACCTCGGCCACACCTTCCAGGTAGCGGGCCATCACCTGGCGGACCTCGCTCTCGTATCCGGGAACGCCTGGGACCTCTGTAATCTCTTGTAGAAGTTGAGCTGTCTCGTCCACGTTCTCCTCCTCTATTCGTTCACCTCACGGCTGTCGTCGAGGCTATAATCGCCCCGATCCGGCTCCTCCGTGCGCGTGAAATAGCTCGCGAGCACGCCGAGCTTGACCAGGACGACGAGCCCGACCAACAGTGCACCCAACAGGCCGCCGCCGGCGAGAAGGAGGATCCAGATCGGGCACAAGGCTTCCACCTTACCCTCCCAGCAGGTTGCCGAGGTTGACGTTCACCCCGCCGCTGCCCCCGCTGCCCCCCCGGGTGGCGGGCATGAACTGGAGCACCTTGGCTGCGAGCTTGGACATGGGCATCGTCTGCAGCCACACTTTGCCGGGGCCGCGCACGCTGGCCAGAAAGAGGCCCTCGCCGCCGAGCAAGATGTTGCGAAAGCCCTTGAGCATGGTCACGTCGAAATCGACCGTCGACTCCATCGCCGCCAGGTGGCCGGTGTCGACCTTGAGCTGCTGGTCGGGGCCCAGGTCATACTCGACCACCTCACCGTCGACCTCGATAAAGGCCAGGCCGGGGCCGGTGATGCGCTGCATGATAAAGCCCTCGCCGCCGAAAAAGCCGGTGCCGAGCTTTTTGCGAAAGTGCAGGTCCATGTCGACGCTCTTTTCAGCGCACATGAAAGCGTCCTTCTGGACGATGATGCTCTCGCCCGGCTTCAGATCAAAGGGGATGATCTTGCCCGGGAACTCGGAGGCAAAGGCCACGGTGCCGCGGCTGCGCTCCACGTAAAAGTCGGTGATAAAGAGCGACTCACCCGAGAGCGCCCGCTTGACCATGCGCCCCAGGCCGCCTCCGGAGTGAGTCTGCATCTCGACGTTGCCCGTCATCCACGACATGCCGCCCGACTCGGAATAGATCACCTCGCCCGGCTCGAGCTCGATGGTCACCACCTGCAGGGTCGTGCCGTCGATGCGGTAGCTGATGCGCCCACGCCCGCCTTCATACTCGCGCACGACGTGCTCTACGTCGGTGTCGAGCGGCGCCAGCTCGGGATCACCCGTCGGTGGATTGGCAGCCTGGGTAATGGCTGCCCCGCAGTTCGTGCAGAACCTGGTACCAGGAGTGTTCTCAGCGCCACATTCTGTACATATCATCAGATATTTTCCTCCTCGTTCACTCGATAGTTTGTCTCGCGGTTATTATACCATTCATAGGCAGGCAGGGCAAGGGGCAGCAAGCACATTTCCAGCCAATCGCC
>DATHUZ010000284.1:0-2414 GCA_035461725.1 Anaerolineae bacterium | reverse complement strand
GCCTGGCTGATCGTAGTGCCCTACTGGCTCGTAATCCTCGGATCGGCCTTCGAGTACATCACGTTTCAGCAGCCCCCGTCGTGGGTGGCGGCGGTGCTCGGCGTCCTCTTTTTCGCCGAGGCGGCGCTGGTGCGCGTCCGGGCGCACCTCGACCTGGGCCCGGGGTTTTCCATGTTCCTCGAAAAGGGGGAGGGGCAGCAGGTTGTGACGCACGGTCTCTACGCCCACGTCCGCCACCCCCTCTACCTGGCGAATATCCTGCTCTTCATCGCCTGCCCCCTCTTCCTGTCCGTCACCTTTGCCTGGGTGGCCACCCTGCTCGGCATCGGCGGTGTCGTGGCGCGCATCAACCTCGAAGAGCGCTTCTTGCTCGCCGAGATGCCCGGCTACGACGAATATCAAAAGCACACCGCTCGCCTGATCCCCAGGATCTGGTAACCCCGGTTCGTAGGGGCGCGGTCTCTGCGCCCTGGGCCGGCGAATTTACACTTCCGCAAACCGCATCAGGTACACCTGCCGGTACCTGTCGAACAGCGTGAGCAGCAGTGACAGCAGCACCGCGAAAAAAAGCGCGTTGACCGGGTTGACCGGCGCGTCGAGGTAGGTGCGGATCGCGCCGTAGGCAAGCATCAGCACCGCGTTCACGACACCGACCACGATGAGCTGCTGGCCGGCGAACACCCACCCTACCCCGCGCCTGGCCAGCCAGTGGGTCAGCACGGTGTTGATCGTCACCACCAGGCCCAGGCCAAAGGCCAACTCGAGGTCGGTGGCGCGCACGCCGGGCAGCACGTGGGCAAAGCTGATGCTCACCAGCGAGATGAGCACGATCTTTTCCCCCAGCGCCTCGTCGACGATCTGCCTCGCTTCGTGCTCCACTGCCCGCTGCTCCTCCTCGCCGTCGAACGAGGTGTGATCGGCTCGGGCGTCCAATCGCGGCGCGCGGTCGGGCGCTGGCAGTCGCCCCACGACAAACCGCCAGCCGGCGACAAGCGCCAGGGCCAGCACGACCACCACGGCCATCGTCGCCGCGGGATGCGCGGCCATGATCTCGGGCCACGGCGTATCGAGTGACGCCCCCAGCACCTCTGTCTTGATCCAGTCTGTGGCATCGAGCTGTGCGATGTGGATCCAGTACTCTTGTGGCAGCTTGATCCCGATCCAGATCAGGGCGGCAGCGGCGATCAGCGTGCGGCGGCCCACGCGCTCTGGCTTCCAGCGCAGCCGGCACACCTCGTAAAAGATGAAATAGTACTCGAACGTGTTTGGAAAGAGGAGCAGCAGCCCGCGCACGTCGGTCACCTCGAACAGCGCCACGCCGATCAGGCGCCAGTAAAAGAGGGCGCGCCCGAGGCGTAGAGCGAATCGGTCCTCCCAGTTCGCCAGCGTCGAGATGTAGGCGATCGTCAGGTAGTAGATGTCGAGCGCCTTGTCATAACCCTGGTAGCCTTCCAGCGGCAGCGCCGTAAACTGCTCGAACAGGGTCTGGTCGACGCCGTCGAGCAGCAGCGCGGCCAGGATGGCCGGCAGCGGGTAGCGCGGAATGAGCAGTGGGACCAGCAGCCGCAGGCCGGCCACGAGGCCAAAGAATGCCCAATCTGTCGACATAATCACACCACCTCGCGTGGGGCACGCTGCAGCGCCCGCCACGCCAGCAGCGCCGCGAAAAACCCAACGGCGCTTACGGCCACCAGCACCAGCGTGCCCGCCCGCCACTGCCCGCCCGCCACCAGCGCGCCCACCACCGGCGGACCCAGCAGCACCCCCACGTTCGACACCACGTTCACGGCCGCGACTGCGAGGCTGATCGATTCCGGTCGCTTGACGGTGTCGGGCGCCAGCGTAAAGACGGCGGTGGGGATGGCGTTCGATACGAGCCCGAGGGCGAGCATATAGAGCACGGCGGCGCCCGCGCCGGGCAGGTCAAAGCCCCACCAGAAGAGCACGGCCGTGGCCAACATCGCGGCGGCGGGCAGCGCGGCCCGGTGGGCGATATGGTTCATCGCCCACCCCGCCGACACGTTGGCGGCGATGCCGGCCAGAAAGAGCAGACTCGTGTAAAAGCTGGCCGTCGCCGGTGCGATCGACAGGCGGGTGGTCAGATAAGAGGGCGCCCAGGTGGTATAGCCCAACTGCCCGAAGGCGAACGCGCCAAATGTCAGTGCCAGCAGCCAGCTCGCCGGGTTGAGCAAGGCGCGCAGCGCCTCACGCGGTGGCACGTGGGGGGGCGCCGCTGCCGCCCGCCCCGGCTCGCGCGCCAGCAGTGCAAAGAGGATCAGGGCCGCCGCCGCAAACAGCGCGCCGGCCCACCAGATCGCGCGCCAGCCAAACGCCCGCTCGATGAGGGGCGCCGTGTTGAACGCGATCACGCTGCCCACCGGCACCCACGCCGCCCAGATGCCCATCGGCAGCCC
>DATHUZ010000283.1:0-4119 GCA_035461725.1 Anaerolineae bacterium | reverse complement strand
ATGTGATCCGACGCGAGCTCGTTGTACTCGTACTCGCACTGGCGCTGCACGGTAAACTCGCGCACCTCTTTTTCCTTGCCGTCTAGGCGGCTCGCCATGCGTAACTGAGACGCCAGGATCGACACTTCTTTCTCACCGCCGGCAAAGCAGACCGTGACACATGTGCCGCAGCCCATGACGAGCACCTTTTCGGCGTCGCCGATCATGGCCCTGATCTCTTCCAGCGGCTTTTGTTCAGCTACTATCATTCTTCAACCTCCATTGGTAAATCCTGTACACAGGGAAATGTTATACACACGATCACACACCAACCACTTGCCACCTATCATTCCTCAACCAGCTCCGCCTGGCTCGCTGGTTCCGTCCCGTTGCCTCTCAACGGGTTCGGTCCCAACCGCCGGGCTCGTTCCGTCATTTCCGTCGCAATGTCGGCAAAGCGAACCCCCTCGGCCGATGATAGGAAAAAGATCTCCAGCCGCTCCGGCTCGAGCCCCACTTCTGCCAGCAGCTTTTTCGTGTACGCTACCCTTCGTTCGGCGCCCAGATTACCTTCCAGGTAATGACAGGTACCCTTCAGTCAGCCGGCAACGAACACGGCGTCGGCGCCCCTTTCGAAGGCACGCAGCAGGTAGAGGATATCTACCTTACCCGTGCACGGCAGATGCAGCACCTTGACGTTGGGCGGGTAGCTGAGCCGCATCGAGCCTGCCAGATCTGCCGCCGCGTAGGCACAGTAGTGGCAGGCAAATGCGAGAACCTGCGGTTCAAAATCGGTCATCGTCGCCCCTCCATTCGACATCATCCCCCCAATGCCAGATCTATCGCCGCGAACAGCGCTTCTTCTTTCGCCAGCACCTGCTCGTCCGTAAAGTGCTGCAACTGGATCGCCTTTGCCGGACACTCGGCGGGGCAGAGCCCACACCCGCGGCAGGCTGCGGCCGTCACTTCGGCCGCACCGATGATATCGCCCACACCGGTGAGGGCCGGGTTGATCGTGACCGCGTTGAAGGGACACACGCGCACGCAGGTGAGGCAGCCGGTGCACTTGGTCGGGTCCACCCTGGCGACGACACCACCGACCTCCAGGTGGTCCCGCGACAGGATGCGCGCCGCCCGGGCCGCCGCGGCGCCCGCCTGGGCAATCGTCTCGTCGATGCCCTTTGGGTAATGGGCGGTGCCGGCGAGAAAGATGCCCTCGGCCGGAAAATCGACGGGCTGGAGCTTGACGTGTGCCTCCAGGAAAAAGCCATCGAGCGTGCACGAGAATTTAAAGAGCTCTGCCAGCTCGCGGCTGCCCGCCGCGGGCACGATCGCCTGCGACAGGACGAGCAGATCCGGGCTGAGGGTCACCGGCCGGTTTAGCAGCTCGTCGCGCACCGTGATCTGGAGTGTGCCGCTGGCGGTGGTCACCTCGGGCCGGGTGCCCTCCTCGTAGCGCACAAAGACGACGCCCGCCTCGCGCGCGCGAGTATACGCGACTTCGTGGTAGCCGTAGGCGCGCATGTCGCGGTTATAGAGCACGTACACCGACGCGTCGGGGCTTTGCTCCTTCACGCGCAGGGCGTTCTTGATCGCCACCGAGCAGCAGATACGGCTGCAGTAATAGCCTGCGTTCGAGCCTGGCTCGTCCCAGGGACCAGAGCATTGCAGCATGACGATGCTGGAAGGCTGGAAGGTTGGAAGGTTGGAAGGCTGGCTTCCCAGTCTTCCTGTCTTCCAACCTTCCAAAAGATCTTCTAGATCGCGCTGTGTGATGATGCGCGGGTCGGTGCCGAGGCCGTGGGCCGGGCCGCGGTATTCGTCTCCGCCGGTGGTGATGAGGGTGACGCCATGCTCGACGAGGCGCTGGGTGGGGTCATCGCGCGAGGAGAGGGTGCTCCTGAAGTTGCCGACAAAGCCCTCGGTTTTGCGCACCTCGTGGCCCGTGACGACGTCGATGCGCGGGTGGGTCGTGACAGCGTGCACCAGGTCGGCGACGAACCGGCGGGGGTCCATGCCATCGTTCGTTGCCGTGAGTGTGCCCGCCATGCCGCCCAGCTCGCCGGCACGCTCCACGAGGGTGACGTCGTAGCCCTGGCCCGCCAGGTTGAGTGACGCGCTCATGCCCGCCACGCCGCCGCCGACAACCAGCGCCCGGTGGCTCAGGCTCTGCTCCTGCGTGTAGAGCGATTCCAGGCGCCGCGCGCGTGCCACCGCCATGCGGGTCAGGTCCTTCGCCTTGCGCGTGGCACGGTCGGGCCAGCGGGCATGGACCCACGAGTCCTGGTCGCGGATGTTGGCCATCTCGAACAGGTAGGGGTTGAGCCCCGCCTCGCGGATCGTGTCACGGAAAATTGGCTCGTGGGTGCGCGGCGTGCAGGACGAGACGATGACACGGTTTAGACGATGCTCGTTGATCCGCTGCTGGATCAGGGTGAGCGAGTCGGCCGAGCAGGTGTACATGGTGTTTTCAGCGTGCACGACGTGGGGAAGGGTGGCGGCGTAGGCGGTTACCTCGGCGACGTCGACGACGCCGGCAATGTTGCTGCCGCATGAACAGATAAAGACGCCCACGCGTGCCTCGTCTTCACGCCTGACCTCGATCTCGGGCGGGTACTCGGCCGGCGAGACGAGGGTGCCGCGTGCCTGGCCGATGGTCGCGAGTGCCGCCGCAGCGGCGCCGCCTGCTTCGATGACGCTGTCGGGGATATCCTTTGGCTCGGCAAAGGCACCACACACGAACACGCCGGGGCGCGTCGTCTCGACGGGGTGGAAGGGGTCGGTGCGGCAGAAGCCATGCTCGTTCAGCTCGATCCCGACGGCGTCGGCCAGCTCGCGCACGCCATCAGGCGGCTCCATGCCGACGCTGAGCACCACCAGGTCGAATCGCTCGCGCCGCACCTGGCCATTGTCGACAGGATACGATAGGATCAGGTCATGGGTGGCCGGGTCCTCTTCGACGGCGGCGACGCGCTGGCGCACGTAGCGGATGCCATACTGGTCGCGCGCGCGCTGAAAATAACCGTCGAACCCTTTACTAAAGGCGCGCATGTCCATAATAAAGACGCTGCACTCGACGCCGGGCACGTGCTCGGTGGCGAGGATGGCCTCCTTGGTGGCATACATGCAGCATACAGCGCTGCAATACTCGTGCTCGCGGTCGCGCGAGCCGACGCACTGGAGGAACGCGATGCGCTTGGGGTCCCCCCCGGTACCCCCTGGGACGTGGTCGGACGGGCGCCCGACGTGGCCCCTGGTCGGCCCCGAGGCCGACAGGGTACGCTCGAACTCCATCGCCGTCAGTACGTTGGGAAAGCGGCCATAGCCGAGCGCTGAATAGCGCGCCGGGTCGAACAACCGGTAGCCAGGGGCAAGGACAACGGCGCCAACCTCCAGCTCTTCTTCGTAAGGTGCCTGGTGGTGGTCGATAGCATGCGCCTTGCATGCGAGGACGCACTGGTAACACTCGGAGCAGAGACCACAGCTCAGGCAGCGTTGGGCCTCGGCCAGCGCCCGCTCTTCGCTCAGGGCGAGCTCTACTTCGCGAAAGTCGCCCACACGGCTGTCGACCGGCGCCTTGGGCGCCTCGACCCGCGGCCGCATGTCCACCTCACCGCGCGCCACCATGCGGGCGATCTCGGGCTCGGTCAGCTCAGCCGTGGGGAGTGGAAGCTGCTCGCGTGGGGTGAGGAGGGGCACGCCGCGCAGGTAGCGGTCGATCGAGAGTGCCCCGCGACGGCCGGCGGCGATGCCCTCGATCAGCGCACCCGGTCCGGCGGCTGCGTCGCCGCCGGCGAAAATGCCGGGCCGGTTCGTCTCGAGCGTATCGGGGTTGACCTTGAACGTACCCCAGCGCGTGATCTCGAGGCCGTGATCGGGGTCGAGAAAGCGGATCTCGGGCGCCTGCGCGATGGCCGCCACCAGTGCATCGCACTGGATCTCGAACTCGCTGCCCTCGATCGGGATGGGCCGCCGCCGGCCGCTGGCGTCGGGCTCGCCGAGATGCATGCGCACGCAGCGCACGGCATGGATATAGCCGTCGTCGGAAGGGATGACCTCGACAGGCTGCACCAGCGTTTCGAGGCGGACTCCCTCTTCCAGCGCCTCGTCGATCTCCCACGAGTTGGCGGGCATCTCGGC
>DATHUZ010000282.1:0-9151 GCA_035461725.1 Anaerolineae bacterium | reverse complement strand
CCCCCTCCATCACCCGGGTTCCATCCGACACCGCCACTCGCTCGCCGAGTGTGGCCAGCCGCTGCGTCCACTCGTCGTGGGGCGACCGGCCCGCGCGGACCGCGAGGTAACGCTCCTCGATCGTGGCCAGCAGCGCGACCAGAAGTGAAAGCCGCGACACATTACCTCCCGTCAGCGATGATAGGCTGGCTGCGGGCACCGGCAGCTCCGCCGGAAGATCCCCGGGCGCCAGGTTGACATTGATCCCGATGCCGACGATGGCGTAATCGACGCGGCACGGGGTGCCCGGCTGCAACTCGAGCTCGGCCAGGATGCCCGCGACCTTTGTCCCCCCGGCCACGACGTCATTCGGCCACTTCAGGCCCAGCTCCAGTCCCGTTGTCGCCTTGACGGCGTCCAGCACCGCGAGGCCGCACGCCATCGTCAGCCACTGTGCCTGGTGGGAGGCAAGGGGTGGGCGCAAAACGAGCGAAAAAAGGAGGCTGCTCCCTGGCGGCGCCAGCCACCGGCGATCGAGCCTGCCGCGCCCCGCCGTTTGATAGTCGGCGATCACCACCGTGCCATCGGCCGCGCCATCGCCGGCCAGGCGACGCGCGAGGTCGTTCGTGGAGGTCACCTCTGGCAGGTAGAGGAGCGAGCGCCCCACAAATGCCGTCGTCAGCGCCGCCTCGATCCCGCCAACGGTCAGGTCATCCGCCCCGTGCGCCGCGTTCACACTTCCTCGATACGATAGCTATTGCTGATCCGTGCCGTCTTGCCCAGCATCACCGAGGCCGAGCAGTACTTTTCCTCCGACAGATGGATCGCATCCTCGACCGCCTTGGGGCTCACGTTGCGCCCGCGCACGACGTATTCCACCTGTATGTCGACGAAAACACGCGGTGGCTCGGTCGCGCGCTCGCCACACACCGACACGGTGACGCCCGACACCTCCTGGCGCTTCTTGTCCAGGATCGACACCACGTCGTAGGCGGTACATCCCGCCATGCCCATGAGCAGCAGCTCCATGGGCGACGGCCCGATTTTGGCTTCCCCGCCGTCGACCACGATCGCGTGCCCCGACCCCGACTCGCCGACAAACCGTCGCTCCCCAACCCACGTGACGTGCGCTTCCATGCTCCCCCTTTCAAGCCCCCACCGCCGCGCGGGGGTCCGGTGACCACTTACCCATGAGGCCGCTGAAAAAGTACGTGATCGCGCCACAGCCCTCACCGCCAAGACGCAAAGAACGCCAAGAACGATCAGCTATTCCTTGAATCTCTTCGCGCACTTGGCCATAGCAGCTCCGGCGTCTTGGCGGTGAAATGCTGACTTTTTCAGGAGTCTCCTATCCGCCCCCCTCACGCCGCCGACTTGCCTTTCTGCTTCAGCCCAAGCAGCACGTCTTCGGCGCGCACCGGCAGCCTGTCGAACCACAAACCCGTAGCGTCGTGGATCGCGTCCAGGATCGCCGGCGCCAGCATCAGCATCGGCATCTCGCCCAGGCCTCGTGCGCCGTAGGGCCCCTGTGGGTCTTCCACCTCGATAATCAGTGGATGCAGCTCGTCGGGCACGTCGTACACCGTCGGGATCAGGTAATCGGCATAGCTGCGTGTTCGCAGATGGCCTCCCTCGGTCTGGAAATCCTCCAACAGCGCCCAGCCCTGCGCCTGGACCACCGCACCCTGGATCTGGCCCTCGACGTGCATCGGGTTGATCGCGCGCCCCACGTCGTGCGCCGCCCACACCCGCTTCAGGTGCACCTCGCCTGTGTCGGGGTCCACCGACAGGTCGACGATCTGGGTGCCATAACCGTAGGTGACGTGCGGATCGCACACGCCCGTGTCGGGAGCGAACATCGTCGTCGGGCGCGGCCGGTAGGTGTACTCGGCGGTCATGGGCTGCTCGCCGCGCTTCCAGCCGGCGAGCGCCGCCTCGCACGCGCCCTTGACGGCATTTCCCGCCATGAACGACAGGCGCGACGCGCTGCAGCTTCCGGCCTCGGGCACTTGTGCCGTGTCCTCGTTCACCACCCGGATCCTCTCGTAGGGCACGCCGAGCGCTTCGGCCGCCACCTGCGCCACCACGGTCAGCACCCCCTGCCCCACCTCCGACACGCCGATCTTGACCACGGCACGCTCGATCTCGCCGTCGCCGTACAGCTCGCAGCGCGCCGTCGCCTTGTCGGGAAAGCCAAAGCTGTAGCACACGTTCTTATAGCCCGCCGCCACCCCGATCCCGTGCAGCCGGCCATCCTCCTCGTCGAGAACCGGCTTGCCCTGCTCGGTCCAGCCCGCCGCCTCTGCCGCGTGCATCAGCGTCTCACGCAGCGACACCCCGGGCGGGATGATGCTCTGCGTCGGCAGTTCTGAGCCCTCGTGCAGCGCGTTCTTTAGCCGGAATACCACCGGGTCCATCCCGACCGCTTCGGCCAGGTGCGCCATCTGCATCTCGGCCGCAAAGGTGGCCTGCAGCGCGCCGAATCCCCGGAACGCGCCGCACACGATGTTGTTCGTGTACACGTTGTAGCCGTCGACCTTTACATTCGGCACCTCGTAGGGCCCCGTCGCCATGCTCACCGCGTTATTCAGCACTGCCGGGCTCGACGAGGCGTACGCGCCGATATCGGCCACGAGCCTCGCCTCCACCGCCAGCAGCTTGCCGTCGCGCGTCGCGGCCGAGCGAAAGTGCATATAGTATGGGTGGCGCTTGTGATGGCCACGGAACGACTCTTTCCGATCCCACACCAGCTTGACAGGGCGGCGAATGCCCTGCTTGTCGAGACAGTAGGCGGCGAGTGCCAGCAGGTGCTGCACAGACATGTCCTCGCGCCCGCCAAAGGCGCCTCCCGCCGGCGCATAGATCACGCGCACCCGATCCAGCGGCAGGTCGAGCAGGTGCGCGATCTGGTGTTGATCGTCGTGCGACCACTGCCCGGCACAATGGACGGCCACGCGCCCCTCGTCATCGATGTAGCCGATACCGGCCTCCGGCTGCAGGTAGGCATGCTCCTGGTGTGGTGTGAAATAGTCGCGCTCGACGATCACCACGTCGTCGCGAGCAAACACGGCGTCCACGTCCCCCTTGCGCAACGGCTGGTGGGCGAGCACGTTGTCGGGAAAGGCATCGTGCACTACAGGGGCGCCCGGCTCCATGCCCTGGCGTGGATCGGTCACCGCGGCCAGCTCCTCGTACTCGACACGGATCAGCGCGCAGGCGCGTGCCGCTGCGTGCGGCGTCTCGGCAATCACCAGCGCCACGCGGTCGAACACCGACCGCACCTTGTCGACGCTCAGTGCCGGTTGGTCCTTATGAATCAACCCGTACTCGTTAACAGGGACGTCCTGGTGGGTGAGGATCGCCACCACGCCCGGCACCTGGGCCGCCTCTGAGGTGTCGATCTCGAGGATGCGCGCGTGGGGTCGGTCGCTGAACAACACCTTCATGTGGAGCATGTTCGCCATGCGCAGGTCGCCTGGAAAGTGGGTGCGGCCCGTGACCTTCTCTATCGCGTCCGGCCGCTGCACCCGCCGGCCAAGGATCTCTGTTTTCATACGGTCAATCCCCCCTTGGTCAAAAACCTGTCAGCTCTGCTGTATGGTAACGCTGCGTTCGTCACCCCATTATACCCGCCTGCGGCGGGTTTGACAAAAAAAAGGGCGCCGCTTATAATGAGGATAATCGGGTCTAACTTGTCCACTTATGGCACCTGCGCGCGAAAGGGAGCTGCTGCATGGAAATAAGCCGCCGCACCGATTATGGCGTACGAGTCCTCCTCGAACTGGCCTCACTGGCCGCCGGCGAGCGTGCTTCCACGCAGGAGGTTGCCGCGCGGCAGAGCATTCCTGGCCCCTTTCTGGCCAAGATCATCTCTCAGCTCTCGGTCGCGGGCCTGGTAACAACCTACCGTGGGGCCGGAGGCGGCGTGATGCTGGCCCGCCCGGCTTCCGAGATCAGCCTGCTCGATGTGATCGAAGCACTCGAAGGCCCGATCCAGTTGAACCGGTGTGTCATCGAGCCCAACGTCTGTCCACGTGAGAACAAGTGCCCCGTGCACGACGTGTGGGCGCGGGCGCAGGCCAACCTGGTGCACATGCTGAGTGAGACCACCTTTGCTCAACTGTCCGGTGGGGCAAACGAGGCCCCCGTCGTGGCGCCTATCGTACTCGCTGAAACGTTCGCCCCACAAGCGCCTGTCCCGCAGGGCTGAGAATCCAATCCACCAGGCTGCGCGCCGTGCCTGCCGGCGCCCCTTCTGTCACCAGCCACAGCTCGTAGGTCAACGGGTAGCTGCCCACGGTGATGGTCTCGGGAACAGGAAAAAGCCCTTCAACCTCCACCACCTTCACATCCGGCGTCACCAGCACCGACGACACGTAGCCGATGGCACGCACGTCGGCCGCCACAGCTGCCACTGCCGCATCGGGAGAGGGCGCCACCAGCGCGCGGGGCGTCACGTCGATGCCCTCCATCACCAGCGCATCGAACGCGGCGCGCGCCCCCGCTCCCACTTCCCTTACCACCGGGTGCACCGGCCCCAGGCTCACACTGCCACCCACCGCTGCCCACTCTCCCGCGCGTCCACTAAACAGGTCCTGGAGCTGCAGCAGCCCGACCCCCTCCAGCGGGTTGTCGGGGTGCACGATCACCGCCAACCCGTCGCGTGCAAAAGCGGTTGCGTGCCAGGCAGGATCGGGATCAGGTGCCAGGCCGGCCGGGTGCCAGGACGTGAAAGCCAGGTCCACCTCGCCGGCGCGCAGCGCGTCGAGCGCCGCCGAGCTGCCGGGATCGACGACCTCAAGGCTGACGTTCTCTGTCTCTGCCTCGAATCGAATCGCGAGCGCCTCGATGACCGCCGCCGCTTCAGGCGCCCCCGCCAGCTCCAAAAAGACAGGCTGGGGGGTGGCGACTGGCTCCCCACAGGCGGCGAGGGTGACCAGGAGGAGCAACAGCCATAGTGGCTGGCAGAAAGGTAAACTTCTGGACCACAAAAGTCGCGAAAGGGGCAAAAGACACGAAAGGGAGTGGACTGCATTCGTATCGCTCGCGCAACATTGCGGCTTTCGTGATCGAAGGTGCGCGATCAAGGATCGCGCCGCGGGCAACGAGGCGCTCATTAGCGGACGAGGGCCACGATTAGCATCACCGTGCCGGCGACAGCACAATAGATGGCAAACGGGTAGAGCCGGCCGCGCTGCAGGTAGCGGAGCAGCCCCCAGATGCACACGTAGCCACTGAGCGCCGCGGCGACAAAGCCGGCGGCCAGCGCCGGCCCCTGGACGAGGGGATCGGACTCACCGGCCAGCTCCACGAGCTGCATCACCCCCGCGGCAAAGATGACCGGCGTCGACAGCAAAAAGCTAAAGCGCGCGGCGGCGGGACGATCCAGGCCGCGGCCCAGGCCCGCCGCGATGGTGGCACCAGAGCGCGAGATGCCGGGCGCGATGGCGGCCGCCTGCGCCAGCCCGATTAGCAGTGCGTCGAGCCAGCGCAGATTGTCGAGATCGCGAAAGCGACGCCCCAGAAACTCACTCGTCGCGAGCAGCGCGGCGGTGACGAGTAGAAAGAAACTCACCCACCCGGGCGAGGCAAAGAGAGACTCGAAAAAGTCCTGTAACAGCAAACCGGCGATCCCGGCCGGGATGGTGCCCAGCACGAGCAGCCACGCCAGCCGTGCAGTCGGGTCCGACCAGTCGCGGCGTACCAGGCCACGGAGCCAGGCCGTGGCCAGTGCCCACCAGTCGCGCCGGAAGTAGATGACCACGGCCAGGAGCGTGCCCAGGTGGAGCACCGTGTCGAACGTGAGCCCGCTGGGCTCCCACCCGAGCAGCCACGGCACGAGCACCAGGTGCCCCGAGCTGGAGATGGGGATAAACTCTGTCGCGCCTTGAAGGATACCGAGAATGATCGCTTGTAGTAGACTCATCTGCGCTGCTCTTCCATGCCTCCAACTCGCAAGTTGTGCTGCACTCCCAGCTCTGGGAGATAAGCTACAGGGTGCCGTCGGGCTCCCCGCCGCCCATTGGCGTCGCCTCCAGTGGATATTCGGCGAAAAACTCGTCCCGAAAGACCAGGAACTCGCCCTGCGCGATGGCCGCACGGATATCGCGCATGAGCTGCAAAAGAAAGTAGACGTTGTGGATCGTGGCCAGCCTGGCGGCGAGGATCTCCTGGGCCTTGAAGAGGTGGCGCACGTACGCCCGCGAAAAGTGCTGGCAGGCGTAGCAGCCACACCCCGCCTCGATCGGCGCCGGGTCACGTTCGTACTGCGCGTTGCGCATGTTCAGCCGCCCGCGGCGCGTGAACACGGCCGCGTTCCGCGCCAGGCGCGTGGGCAGCACGCAGTCGAAAAAGTCGATCCCCCGCGCGACCCCCTCCACCAGGTCCTCCGGCGCGCCGACGCCCATCAGGTAGCGCGGCTTGGCGGTTGGCAGCAGCGGCGCGGTGACGTCGAGCGTGGCATACATCTGTTCCTTGCTCTCGCCCACGCTCAGCCCACCGATGGCATAGCCGGGCAAGTCGAGGCCCACCAGGAACTCGGCACTCTGCCGGCGCAGGTCGGGGAAAATCCCCCCCTGGACGATGCCGAACAGCGCCTGGTCGGCGCGGGTATGGGCGGCCTGGCAGCGTACGGCCCAGGCGTGGGTGCGCGCCATGGCGATCTCGCTGTAGGCGCGGTCGTCGGGCCGGGCGCACTCGTCGAAGCACATGATAATGTCGGCGCCCAGCTTTTCTTCCACCGCGATGACCATCTCGGGCGTAAAGACGTGGCGCGAGCCGTCGATGTGCGAGCGAAAGACGACCCCGTCGTCGGTGATCTGCCGGGTTTCGGCCAGGCTGAATACCTGGAACCCCCCCGAGTCTGTCAGGATCGGCCTGTCCCACCCCATGAACCGGTGCAGGCCACCCAGCTCGGCGACCAGGTCGGCGCCGGGGCGCAGATACAGGTGGTAGGTATTGGCCAGGATCAGCTCCGCCCCCAGGTCGTGCAGGTCGCGCGGGTCGAGCGCCTTCACCGTCGCCTGCGTGCCGACGGGTGCAAAGGCGGGGGTGTGGATGTCGCCGTGAGGCGTCGAGATCCGGCCCAGGCGCGCGCGGCTGTCGGCGGCGGTGTGCAAGAGTGTGAAGCCAAAGTGAGTGGTCGTCATAGCGGTACCATTATACTCAAAACAGCAGAGGGAGCAAATCGCTATGGATCTGAACATAGTTGGCATTTTCGCCGTTTTGTAGTATGATGGGCCGGCTCTGATGCAGACGTCGCCTGTCGTGTTCCCCAACGATCATTGGTAGAGGAGGTCGAATCTCGTGTCATCCCTGCAGGGATTGCGCGCCCACGATCTAAAGAGTGTTGCCACAGGCAGCCGCCTGGCCGGTATCTGGCAGTTGATGGCCGGATTCCGGGCCCTCTACGTGTGGGCCAACCTGAGTCTCGGCATCGCCGCCATCGCGCGTACGGGCAGCTACCTGCTCATCGGCACCTTTGTCGACGAGGTGCTCGGCGAGCAGGGCGAGCTGAGCCGCCTGCCCCTCATGGCGCTCGGCTTTATCGCCCTGGCCGTAATGCAGGGCGCCACCACCTTCCTGAGCGGCAAGCTGGCGGCAGAGACGTCAGAGGGTGTCGTGCGCCGCCTGCGCAATTACCTCTTTGACCACATCCAGCGCCTGTCGTTCACCTATCACGACCAGACGCCGACGGGCGAGCTGATCCAGCGCTCCACGTCAGACGTGGACGCCATCCGGCGCTTTTTTTCCGAGCAGGCGATCGGCGTCGGGCGCATCGTCCTCCTCTTTCTCGTCAATTTTGCCGCGCTGCTCAGCGTCAATGTGCAGCTCGCACTGCTGTCGGTCATCGTCGTGCCGCTGGTCGTCGTGACTTCTTACTTTTTCTTCCGGCGGGTTTCCAGGGCGTACGAGGCCTTTCAGGAGCAGGACGCGGTGCTGTCGACGACGTTGCAGGAGAACCTGACCGGCGTGCGCGTGGTCAAGGCGTTCGCCAGGCAAGAGTACGAACGGAAAAAGTTCGAGGGCGACAACTGGGAAAAGTTTGTGCGCGGCAAGCACCTGCTGACCATGCACGCCCTCTTCTGGCCGCTGTCCGACATCCTGTGCGGTGCCCAGATGCTGGCCGGCTATACGATCGGCGCGTTGATGGCGATCGAAGGCGTGATCAGCATCGGCGACTATCTTGCCTACGTCGGCCTGTTGCTCTGGATTATCTGGCCTATGCGCAACCTGGGCCGGTTCATCGTGCAGATGTCGACGGGGCTGGTGTCGTTCGGCCGGGTCCGCGACGTCATCCGTGAGGACAGGGAGCCGGTGGACGAGGGGACGCACGTGCCGGCCGGTGGTCTCGACGGCGAGGTCGTCTTTGACGGCGTCTGCTTTGGCTACGAGGGCGACGAGCGCGTGCTCAAAGACGTCACTTTTCGCGCCGAGCCGGGGCAGGCCATCGCCCTGCTGGGGCCCACCGGCTCGGGCAAGACCTCGCTCGTCAACCTGCTGCCCCGCTTTTACGAATACAGCCACGGCAGCCTGAAGCTCGACGGCGTCGAGCTCACCGCCTACCCACGCCACGTTCTGCGGCAGCAGATCGGCATCGTCGAGCAGGAGCCCTTTCTCTTTTCCAGGAGCATCCGCGAGAACATCAGTTATGGCGTGGAGCGCGAGGTGACCGACGACGAAGTGGTGGCGGCAGCACAGGCGGCGGCGATCCACGACACGATCCTCACCTTCCCCGACGGCTATGACACCCTGGTCGGCGAAAAGGGAGTCACACTGTCGGGGGGTCAAAAGCAGCGAGTGGCGATCGCGCGTACGCTGCTCAAAGACCCGTGCATGCTGATCCTGGACGACTCGACGTCATCGGTGGACACCGAGACGGAAGCCGAGATCCGTGCGGCACTCGAGAACCTGATGCGGGACCGGACGACCTTTATCATCGCGCACCGCATCCAGAGTGTCATGAATGCCGACCTGATCCTCGTCCTCGACCACGGCCGCATCGTCCAGCGCGGCACGCACGAGGAGCTGTTGGTGGACGAGGCGGGGATCTATCGGCGCATTTTTGACATGCAGGCGCGGGTGGAGGAAGAGCTGGAGCGCGAGATGGCGGGAATCGAGGTGGGCCAGGCGCGCGCCGTTGAGGTGTCCAGTGAGGATGCAGTCAAGGATA
>DATHUZ010000281.1:0-5746 GCA_035461725.1 Anaerolineae bacterium | reverse complement strand
GCGCGGCCACCCCTCCCGGCTCGGCGCGCCGCTCTACCACCAGCACCCGTTTCCCTGCCCGCGCCAGGTAGGACGCGCACACTAGCCCGTTGATCCCGGCTCCGATCACCACGCTATCGTACATGCAGGCCCTCCGACCATCCAACCCCCCATCCGGCACCCGTAGTGGCCGCTCACCTTGAAAGCACCTCGAGGGCTGCCAGCCGGCCTGGCGCTCCGGTGATGCCGCCGCCGGGATGCGCACCCGAGCCGCACAGGAAAAGGCCTCCGATCGGCGTGCGATAGCCGGCCCAGCCGGGCACGGGGCGCAGAAAAAAGAGCTGGTGCAGCGCCAGCTCGCCGTGAAAGATGTTGCCCTCTGTCAGCCCAAAGGTCTGCTCCAGGTCCCACGGCGTCACCACCTGCCGGTGGAGGATCACGTCGCGAATGTTGGGCGCGTACTCGGCCAGGGTATCGATTACCGTGTCGCCCAGCGCGTCGCGCTGCGTTTCGTTCCACCCTCCTGCCAGCTCGTAGGGCGCGTACTGGACGAAAATCGACATGACGTGCTTGCCCGGCGGCGCCATCGACGGGTCGATCGTCGACGGGATGACGATATCCATGTAGGGCTGCCGCGAAAAGTGGCCATACTTGGCATCGTCGTAGGCGCGCTCCAGATAGTCGACACTGGGGCTGATCGAAATCGCGCCGCGCAGATGCTGGCCCATGCCCGGCAGGCTGGTGAACTCGGGCAGCGCGTCGAGCGCCAGGTTGACCTTGGCTGACGAGCCGCGGGTCCTGTAACGCCGGATCGCCTCGACGAACGGCTCAGGTAGGAGCGCCGGGTCGACCAGGCCCAGGAAGGTGCGCCGCGGATCGACACCCGAAAGCACGACCGGGGCGGCGATCTCTTTGCCACTCTCGAGCGCCACGCCTGCCGCGCGCCCATCGCGCACCAGCACCCGCGCCACAGGTGCCTCCGTCCGGATCTCGGCGCCATGGTGCCGCGCAGCCCCCGCGATCGCCAGCGCGATGGCACCGGTGCCACCTCGCGCGAACCCCCACGCCCGGAAGGCGCCGTCGATCTCGCCCATGTAGTGGTGCAGCAGCACGTAGGCCGTCCCCGGCGACCGGGGTCCCAGGAAGGTGCCGATGATCCCGCTGGCCGACATGGTCGCCTTGAGCGCCTCGCTCTCGAACCACTCGTCGAGCAGGTCGGCCGCGCTCATCGTCATCAGCTTGGCCAGGGCGTAAAAGTGCTCCTCGGGCAGGCCGCGCACGAAGGAACCGAGCCGGCCGAGCGCGAGCAGGTCGCGGGGCGCGAGCGAAGTGGGGTCTGGCGGCACCATGCCCAGGATCGGCTTGACCGCCTTGGCCATCTGGAACATCATCTGCCCGAACTCGTCGTAGGCATCGGCGTCGCGCGGCGAGTGGCGATAGATCTCGCGCCGCGTCGAGTCGTGGTCCGGCCCGCGCAGCAGGTAATCCCCGTCCGGCAGCGGCGTAAACGTGCTCTCCAGCGGCAGGATCTGCAGTCCAAACCGGGGCAGGTCGAGCTCGCGCACGATCTCGGGCCGCAGCAGGCTGACGACGTAGGAGCAGACAGAGTACTTGAACCCCGGATAGATCTCTTCCGTCACCGTGGCGCCGCCGAGCAGGTGGCGCCGCTCGAGCACCAGGACCCGCCTGCCGGCGCGCGCCAGGTAGGCCGCGGCGGTCAGGCCGTTGTGCCCGCCGCCGACGATGATGGCGTCATAGTCAGAGGTCATGCGCGCTTTCTCTCCGGCTCAAAGAAGGGCAGTTTCACCACGCGGGCAGCGGCCGTGAGGCGGCGGTGCTCGACGGTCACTTCTATCGCCAGCTCCTCGCCGTGCCGCGCGTGCGCGCCCTCGAGGTGCGCCAGCGCCAGGTAGCGCTTTAGCAGCGGCGACCAGACGCGGCTGGTGGCATAGCCCACCTGCCGGCGGCCGGCATACACCGGCACGCTGCTGCGCTGCGTCGTCGTCGGGAGCTGTGGCGGCAGTCCCACCGAGGCGTACAGCCCCTCGATCGCGTCCCACGATATCTCCAGGCCTGCCAGCCTCCACGCCGGCTTTTCCGCCCGCTCGTCGAGCAGCGCCTGCCTCCCATTAGAGTGCCCCTTGTCCAGGTCCACGGCCCACCCCAGGCCGAGCTCAAAGGGCGAAGACGTCTGCGCCGGGGTCAGGGCCTGCGGCGCCGGAACGTAATCGACGCCGATCAGGATCAGGCCGGCCTCGACGCGTGCCTGGTCGAGGGCAAGCAGCCCGGCCGGCAAGATGCCATACGGCTCACCCGCCTCTATCAGCACGTCCCACAACCGCGGCGCGTCGACGGCGCGCACCCAGATCTCGTACCCCAGGTCGCCGGTATAGCCGGTGCGCGACACGACGGCGGGCACGCCGCCTACGTGTGCCCACGCAAGGTGCTGGTACTTGACCCTGTCCAGCGAGCCTGGCACGTCGCGCGAGCCGGGGTCAAGCACGGCCACCTGCGACAAGATATCGCGCGCAAAAGGTCCCTGGAGTGCGGCGGCAGCCGTGCCGGCCGAGACGTCCTCGATCTCGACGTCCATTCCAAAGGCATTATCGTGCAGCCAGCGCAGCGCCGGCTCGGCCGACGTCAGTGCAAACGTCGCCTCGTCGAGGCGGGCGACGAGCCCGTCATCCATCACCTTGCCCGCCGCGTTGCACCAGGGCGTGTAGAGCGCCTGGCCCACGGCGCAGCGCGCCACGTCGCGTGTCACGACGCGGTTGAGCAGGCGCATCGCGCCGGGGCCGGCGACCAGGTATTTATAGATCGGCGAGACGTCGATCAGGGCGGCGGCGGTGCGAATGGCGTAATACTCGCGGTCGTGCACCGGCTCGTACGACTCGGCGGCCAGGTAGCCCGCCCAGGGGCGCCAGTTCTGCCGCTGGACAAGTGGTGACGTGCGCGAATGAAACGGCGTGCCTCTCAGGGTACCCCCCTCTCTGTGGCGCGGCGTGGAATGGCAGCACGCGCGACCGGCTTCTCTGAATGGATGCCACAAGCCGTGGCGGGGACCGATCAGGCTGCTGCTCTGTCACGCCTGGCTGCGGGGTCGACACAGATTATAGATCGACATCACCCGGCTGTCAAGTGAGTAACGAACGGCGTTGGCGCAACGACCTGGCACTTGTCACTTGCCACTTGCCCCTTTTTGCGGTATGATGGTTTCGTCGGAATGGGTAGTCTATTTTGCCCTGTTTTGGAGCCGGAATAGTGCTCGAGATCTTTTTTAACCCGCGTGCGGTGGCGGTCATCGGCGCCTCACGCACGCCAGGCAAGCTGGGCCACGCCGTGTTGCACAACGTCGTCGAACACGGCTACCAAGGCGCCATCTATCCGGTCAACCCCCAGGCGGACGAGATCATGGGGCTGCGCTGCTACCCCAGCGTGTGTGACGTGCCGGGCCCTGTCGACCTGGCCGTGATCGTGGTGCCCAGCAAGTATGTGCCCGACGCGCTGGTCGATTGTGGCGAAAAGGGCGTCAAGGGCGTGGTTGTCATCTCGGCGGGCTTTCGCGAGACGGGCAGCGAGGGTTGGCAGCGAGAGCACGAGATCGTCGAGATCGCCAGGCGCTACGGCATGCGCTTGCTGGGTCCGAACTGCCTCGGGATCATTGACACGCTGTCGAGCCTGAATGCGTCGTTCGCCTCGGGCATGCCGCTGCGGGGCAAGATCGCTTTCATGTCGCAGTCGGGCGCGCTCTGCACAGCCGTGCTCGACATGGCACTGGATGAAGAGGTGGGCTTTACCCACTTTGTCAGCCTCGGAAACAAGGCCGACGTCGACGAGCTGGTGCTGACCAGGGCGTGGGGCGACGACCCGAACACGGGCGTCATCATGGCCTACCTGGAGGGGATCGAGAACGGGCCCGAGTTCATGCGCATCGCGCGCGAGGTGTCGTGCCAGAAGCCGATCATTGTCATCAAGGCCGGCTCGACGAGCGCCGGGTCGCGTGCCGTGTCGTCGCACACAGGCACGCTCGCCGGCTCCGAGCGCGCCTACGAGGCGGCCTTCGAGCAGAGTGGCGTGATCCGTGCCCGGTCGGTGCAAGAGTTGTTCGACTACTCGATCGCCTTTGCGCGCCAGCCGCTGCTGCCCAACGACCGGATCGCGATCGTGACCAACGCCGGCGGCCCGGGCATCATGGCCACCGACGCCTGCGAGCGAGCCGGGCTCCAGCTCGCGTCGCTCACAAACGAGGTCATGGAATCGCTGCGCCGGCAGTTACCCCTGGCGGCGAGTGCGCTGAACCCCATTGACGTGCTGGGCGATGCGCTCGCCGACCGCTACGCGCTCACGCTCGAGGCCGTGGCCTCCGATCCAAACGTGGGCGGGGTGCTGGCCATCCTGACGCCGCAGGTCATGACCGAGGTTGACGAGACGGCGCGGGTGATCGGCGAGCTGGCGCGGCGGAGTGACAAGCCGGTGCTCGCCTCGTTCATGGGCAGCCAGCGGGTCGCTTCTGGGGTGCGCATCCTGAACGAATACCGCGTGCCCAACTATCCCGTGCCCGAGCGAGCCGTGGCCGCGCTCGCCGCTATGATGCGCCACAGGCGCTGGCGCGAGCGACCGCCCATCGAGATCGAGACCTTTGACGTCGACCGCGCCAGGGTGCGCGCCATCCTCGACCGCGTGCGCGCCGAGGGCCGGATCATGATGGGCGACGCGGAAGGGCGCGACATCATGGACGCGTACGGCATCCGCACACCGCTCACCTACCTGGCGCGCACACCCGACGAGGCGGTGCACTATGCTCTGGACATTGGCTTTCCCATCGCCCTCAAGATCGCATCGCCCGACATTCTGCACAAGACGGACGTGGGCGGCGTCAAGCTGAACATCCGATCGGTCGACGATGTGCGCGACACCTTTGACCTGATGATCTATCGGGCCAGCCGCTACGTGCCCGACGCCGACATCTGGGGGTGCCTGGTGCAGGACATGGTGATCGGTGGCAAAGAGGCGATCGCCGGCATGCACCGCGACGCCCATTTTGGCCCGCTGATGCTGTTTGGCCTGGGTGGGATTTACGTCGAGGCGCTGCAGGATGTGGCCTTTCGCATCGTCCCTTTCGGCCGGCGCGAGGCGCGCGAGATGGTGTCCGAGATCCGCGCCACCAACATCCTGCGCGGCGTGCGTGGCGAGCGCCCGTCGGACCTCGATGCCCTGGTCGACGCCCTGCTGCGCCTCGCGCAGCTCGTTACCGACTTTGCAGAAATCGTCGAGTTCGACGTCAACCCCCTGACGGTGATGGAAGAGGGTGAAGGGGTGACAGGAATTGACATGCGGCTGATTCTTGAGTGACTGTGAGTTGATCGGAGGGAATGTATGGCAACCCTGTACGTAACGTCAACGGAGACCTTTTCGGGCAAGAGCGCCTTGTGCGTGGGGGTGGCGCGCCACATGCAGCGTGACGGGCTGCGGATCGGCTACATGAAACCGGTAAGCACCGGGGCGCGGCTGGCGGCGGGATTGGTAGACGAGGACGCCGAGTTCTTTAAGCAGACGTTCAACCTGCCCGACGATCTCGACGACATGGTGCCCGTGGGCATTGGGCCGCGCACCGCCGAGGCCATTCTGCGTGGAGAAGAAAAGACCGACTTTCCTCAGCGCCTCGTCTCGGCGTACGAGCGCGTGTCGGCGGGGCGCGACGTGGTCATTCTCGAGGGAGGCATCAATCTACGCGAGGGCTATTTGATCGGCCTGCCGACGCCGCAGG
>DATHUZ010000280.1:0-2061 GCA_035461725.1 Anaerolineae bacterium | reverse complement strand
GGATCGGGCACCAGCACCATCACCACGTCGGCCCACGCCGCCGCGCCGGCCGCGCTCTTGACCGTCAGCCCCGCGTCTTCCGCGGCCTGCCACGACTTGCTCCCGTCGTGCAGCCCGACCACCACCTGGCAGCCGCTGTCCTTCAGGTTCAGGGCGTGCGCGTGCCCCTGGCTGCCATAGCCAATGACGGCAATCTTTTTGCCTTCCAACAGCCCCAGGTCTGCATCCGCATCGTAATACAGTGTTGCCATGATCGATTTCCCCCTTGATGAGTTTAGTGTGTGTGTCCGTTGCTGCTGCGCACCATTGCCACGCGGCCGGTGCGCGCCAGCTCGTCGATGCCATACGGCTCGAGCAGGCCGATGAGCGAGTTCACCCGACTCTCGGGCCCCGTCACCTCGACCGTGAGTGACGCCGTGCCGACGTCTATCACGCGCGCGCGAAACACGCTCGCCAGCTCAATGATCTCTGACCGGCTGCCGGGGCCGGCGTTGACCTTGATCAGCGCCAGCTCCCGGTACACGCTGTCCTGGTGGCTGACGTTGGTCACGCAGGTGACGTTGATCAGCTTTTCGAGCTGGCTGACGACCTGTTCGACGATCCTGTCGTCGCCGTTTACGACAATCGTCATGCGCGAGATACCGGGCGTTTCGCTGTGGCCCACGCTCAGGCTCTCGATGTTATAGTTGCGCCGCCGGAACAGGCTCGACAGCCTGTTGAGCACGCCGGGCTTGTCCTCCATGAGCGCGATCAGCGTATGTTTTTCCACGGTTTCCTCCTCAACTCCTGACCGCCGGTGCGGGCCGGCGGATCATGTCGCTCATCGGCTTGCCGGGTATGACCATCGGGTACACGTTCTCTTCTTGCACGACTCGAAAGTCGATCAACACAGGCCCGTCCGTGTGCATGGCTCGTTCGATCGCCGCCTCCACCTCGCCCTTTTCGCGCACCGTCAGCCCCGGAATGCCATACGCCTCGGCCACGCGCGCGAAATCGGGGCCGAGCAGCGGCGTGCCCGAGTAGCGCCCCTCGAAAAAGAGCTGCTGCCACTGGCGCACCATGCCCAGGTAGCCGTTGTTCAGGATGGCGATCTTGAGCGGCAGCCGCTCCTGCACCACCGTCGCCAGCTCCTGGATGTTCATCTGAAAGCCGCCGTCGCCTGCCGTCACCCAGATCTGCTGGTCGGGCAGGCCCATCTGCGCGCCGATCGCCGCCGGCAGCGCAAAGCCCATCGTCCCCAGGCCGCCCGACGACAGGAGCGCCCGCCGCCTGTGGTGGGTAAAGTACTGCGCCTCCCACATCTGGTTCTGGCCCACGTCCGACACGACCACCACCTCGCCGCGTGTCGCGTGCCAAATCTGGCGCACCACGTACTGTGGCACCAGCTCGTCGCCTTCCTGCCCCACGATGTCGCGCCCCGCCGAGTCGTCGCGCCACGCGGCGATCTGGCCCAGCCACGCCTGCCTGTCGCGCACCTCGACGCGCTCGTGCAGCAGCGGCAGCACCTCGCGCAGATCGCCAATCACCGCCAGGTCCACCAGCACGTTCTTGTCAATCTCGGCGGGATCCAGGTCCACGTGGACGATCTTGGCGCCCTGCGCGAACTGGTCCACCGGCCCCGTCAGCCTGTCGTCAAAGCGGCAGCCGAGTGCCACGATCACGTCGGCGCCTGCAAGCGCCAGGTTGGTATACATCTCGCCGTGCATGCCCGCCATCCGCTGGCAGAGTGGGTGCGTCTCGGGCAGCGCGCCGATGCCCAGCAGTGTCGTCACCACCGGCACCCGCGCCTTTTCTGCCAGCGCCTGCAGCGCCTCTTCGGCCCCTGCCAGCACCACCCCGTGCCCGGCAATGATCACCGGGCGCTCGGCGGCGTCGATCATGGCCGCGGCCCGAGCCACCGGCTCCGCCAGGTTGTTGCGCGGCAGCCTGTAGCCCGGCAGGTGCACCTCGTCCGGGTACTCGTACTCCAGCTCGGCCGCCTGCACGTCCCTGCTGACGTCGATCAGCACCGGCCCCGGCCTGCCGGTGCGCGCGATGTGGAACGCCTCCTTGATCACCGAC
>DATHUZ010000279.1:0-3183 GCA_035461725.1 Anaerolineae bacterium | reverse complement strand
TGACGAACAAGCAAAACTTGTCTCACCTATTATACACTACTTCTTTTGTTATGGCAATACCCCAATCGGTGTATTTTGGCCCAAAATGGACGAATTGCCACTAGATATAGTGATCCAAGAGGTACAGCATACCAGCTGTAGGGGCGATGCCGGGGGCGGCGCTACTCTGGCGCCGGGCGCGGGAACGCGTCGGCAAAATAATCCCACGCCCACCGGAACGGTACCCCTGCCGCCTCTGCCGCCAACCGATCTGTGTCCATATCGCCCACAAAGAGGCATTCTTCTGGCCGCGCGTCGTAACGGGCCAGGGCGTCGAGCAGGAAGCCGGGCTCCGGTTTGCGGTTCGGGCAGGCCACAGCGTAGCGCGGATCGCTGCCGTGTGGGTGGTGTGGACAGAGGTAGACGGCGTCGAACCGCACCGGCAGCGCATCGAGGACTGCCTCGAGCGTGCGCCACGCCTGGCGGTGTGTCTGGTAACCGAACGCAACGCCCCCCTGGTTCGTCACCAGCACCAGTCGCCATCCCAGGCTCGCCGCGTGATGCAGAGCGCGGCCGACTGCAGGCAGGATTTCCACTTCGCCTGGCCGGTTCGGCGGGCGATCGCCCAGGCTGCGGTTGAGTGTGCCGTCCCGATCCACGAAAAGCAGGCGGTCGGTCTTGATCCGGTCCCAGGCCGCCGCGGTCATGGGCACCAGGATGTGCCCGGCCTCCTGGTCGGGCTGCACAGCTCCCTGCCCATACACGGCATAGCCGCGCGGGCCGTGGCGCCAGGCGTGCAGCGCGCTGTAGGCGCATACGATCGCGTCGAGCACGTCCTCCGCCTCTTTCAACCGCCGGCCCTTCCGCGTCGCGACGTCGAGTGCCAGCACGTCGTCCGTCAGGTGAAGGGGCGGATCCGCTACCTGCAGCGCCACGAGATGGTCGATCAGCCGCCCCAGCTCGGCACGGCGCGTCTCGGTGTCGCGGCCTTTTCTCGGCTTGTACTTTAGCGTGCGGCCGAGGCCAAAGAGCACCACCATCGCCGGGTGGGGAAAGACCTCGATTACCTGCCGGGTGGGTACCCCGCGCCCCACGACGGAGCTGTGGTGGAACCCGAGCGATTCGAGGTGGCGGCGGATCTCCTCGCCACGCAGCCCGCCGTAGCGCCCCAGGGCGTGCCGGTTAGCAGGATGCGGGCCAGCCTCGAACCGGCCGAATACCGCGGCTACTTCACGGTCGCACGGGCGTGCGCCCGTCTCGTTGGGCACCGCGAGCGGTGCATCGATCGCTATCAGGCCAGGGTGCTCGCCTGGCAGCAGGCGTGCCAGCGTGTCGACGATCTCGTCGTCGCTGCCCAGCCCGCCACTCACCTCTACAATCTGCCCGCCTTCGTCGAGCACGGCAAGCCCGGACGGGTTGCGCGGCGACCAGGCCAGATCCAGCCCGACAAAGAGCACGGCTAGTCGGTCCCACCCGTCATCGTGCTTTCCACCTCTGGCTCCGACGGAGCCACATCAACAGCCGGTGGGCTTGCGGCCTGCGCGAACTCGTTCAGGTCGACGACCGAGTCAAACGATCCATACGGGTTCTCCACGTGATCGTCGGCGTGCCAGTCATTCAGCCACTCTTTGCCATCAATCAGGTAGCGGAACTTGAACGTCTCGCCTGCGGGCAGCTCGAGCGATGCGCGCCAGTTGGAATCTGACCGGTGGCGGCTCATCGGCGTTGCCGTTGTATCCCAATCGTTGAAATCACCCACCAGGTTGACGCGCTCGGCCCACATGTTGGAGGGCAGGACGAACGTAACGCGCACGAGGCCCTTTTTCCTTGCCGGCTCTTTTTGAATCATCTTTCCCTCCACACACCACCTTTGACCTCAATCCCGAATGACCAATACACGCGCGGGCGCGCCGTCGCCCCCCTGCACCTTCAGAGGCAGGCACACGAGCTGGCACGGTCCCGCCGGCACCCGGCTCAGGTTCAACCCCTCGATCAGGATTACACCGGCGCCGAGGAGGGTGCGGTGCACACGGTGATCGACCGAATTGTGGCGCTCCACCGATAAATAGTCGAGGCCGACCAGCCGCACACCCCGGCCGACCAGCCATTCAGCCGTGCGTGGGGCGAGGTGCACATAGTCTTGCTCGAACTCGCGGACGTGGTCTTCCCACAGGTTTGAATTCCGGGTCTTGAGCAAAAGCCGCGTCGCATCCTTGGGCAGGTTAAACCCTGCCAGCTCGAACACGCCGATGGCGTTTCCCTCCGGCGGGCTCACCTCCAGCACAAACGCCGGGCCCACCAGCACATCCAGCGGCAGCTTGTCCACCGTCTGCCCCTGCTGGATAAAGTGGTAGGGAGCGTCCACGTGCGTGCCCGTGTGGCTGCCCAGGTGCAGGCGCGATACATTCGCGTCGTCCCCCGCGGCCATGGTCGAGGTCCATTCGATCTCGACTCGCGGATCTCCGGGCCAGACGGGCATCACTTCGGCAATCGGTACGGTCGCGTCGTATATTCTCACTCTTCTCGATCCGGGTGTGATTTGCTGCTGCGGCGCCATTATAACCGATCCTCTGCAATATGTCAATGCGATCATTTACAGGATTGACTTACGCATTTCCTGTGATATAATAGAATAACTCCGTAAGGATGACTGCTGCTCGAGTCGAGGCCGGCGTTGGCCGCGCCCCGGCAGCCGTCCATTGATCATCGAGAGAGGAACCGCTTCGAAAGCTCAGAAAGGAGAAGCCGGGATGGTGAAAAAAGCGCTCTGTGTTGGGATCAACGATTACCCCTATGACGGCAGCGATCTAAAAGGCTGCGTCAACGATGCTCATGCCTGGGCCGATCTGTTGGTCGACCACTATGGATTTGCCACGGAGGAGGTGACGCGCCTCCTCGATGCGGAGGCAACCAAGGAGAAAATCCTCTCGTCCCTGAAGGATCTGGTCGCCGGGGCCAGCGAGGGCGACGTGCTCGTCTTTACCAACTCGTCCCACGGCACCTACCTGGCCGATACGAGTGGCGACGAAGCGCGATACGACCAGGCGCTGTGCCCCTACGACTGCGCCGAGCGCCTGATCGTCGACGACGAGCTGCCCGAGCTGTTCGCCCAGATGCCCGACGGTTTGCACCTCACCGTCATCTCTGACTCGTGCTTCTCGGGCACGGTCACCCGCCTGGCCGTCGGCGAGATCATCCCCGGCT
>DATHUZ010000278.1:0-2868 GCA_035461725.1 Anaerolineae bacterium | reverse complement strand
AGGCGCACGCGCCTGCGGCTCTCACCTCGGCCCCGTTAACCCGATAGTTAAGCTTGAAAAAAGGCCCTCATCAGCATCGGGACTGCATTCTCCACGGCCGTAGAACTGCGGTATCAGGCGTACCGGACTCGGCATTGCCGAGAATCAGCCTGGATTCTGCACTAGTCTACCCCACCGACCTGCGCGATCAAGGCCCCCATCTCGACATCCTGGCCGGGCGTAACGTGCACGGCCTCGATGGTGCCCGCTCGAGGGGCTTTTAGCTCGTTTTCCATCTTCATCGCTTCGAGGATACAGACGACGTCACCTTCGGCTACGTCGTCGCCCTCGGCCACGAGCATGCGGATGATCTTGCCAGGCATGATGGCCGTCACAGCGCCGGCACCCGCCGCAGCACCTGCCGCGGCAGCCCGGCGCGGACCAGCTTTTTCTTCCACCAATCCTTCCACCAGCAGGTCGTAGGCGATGCCGCCTGCTATGACTCGATCCTCTTCCAGGTTGACGTCGAAGGGCATGCCGTCTACTAGCACCCGTCCATCGTCCTCAAACCCGATCACAAAAGGCTGGCCGTCAACCAGCACCGAGTTGCCGTCGACGCGAATCTGGTATCTGGTGCCATCCAGCTTGATGGTGAACTCGCGGCTCATTGTGCGCCTCCCGCCCCTGCCGGCAGGCCGCCCCAGCGGCCTCGCTGGGGACGCCAGGCAACCTTCCATGGAGAAACAGACAGGCCTGCCTTTTCGACGACGCCGCCAGGCCGGCACGTCTCGCGCTGCACGAGCAGCGCGGCGACCGCGGCCACGAGTGCCTCGCGCTCGCCGCCTGCCTGCCGCCGGCGCCGCTCGAGGAAGGGGCGGGCCACCTGGGGAAAGAGGGCATAGCTGATCACGTCCTCCTCGCTCTCTGCCAGGTCGCCGATCTCGGCGCGTGCCTGGTCGAGCCCGGGCGCAATAAGGTCGGCCGGGCGGCAGTCGATCGGCGCCTCGTCGCCGATGGCCTTGCGCCTGATCTCGGGATCGACGGGGCCCGGCGGGCGGCCATAGTAGCCGCGGACATAGTTCTTGACCTCGGCAGGGATGACCTTGTAGCGCTCGCCGAGGATCACGTTCAGCGTGGCCTGCGTACCCACGATTTGACTGCTGGGCGTGACCAGTGGTGGAAACCCGAGCTCTTCGCGCACGCGCGGGACCTCGACGAGGACCTCGGCGTAGCGGTCCTCGGCTCCCTGCTCGCGGAGCTGAGACACCAGGTTGGAGAGCATGCCGCCGGGGATCTGGAACTGGAGGACGTTCACGTCGACACCCTGCATGCCGCTCTCAAAGGCGGCGTACTTTTTGCGGACGTTGGCAAAGTAGGTGCTGATCTCGGCGAGCAGGGCAAGGTCGAGGCCGGTGTCGCGTGGCGACTCTTGCAGGATGCGCACCAGCGTCTCGGTTGGCGGCTGCGACGTGACCATGGCCAACGAGGAAATTGCCGTGTCGACAATGTCGACGCCGGCTTCGATGGCCTTGAGCACAGACGCCATCGCCATGCCGCTGGTATAGTGCGTGTGCAGTTGGATGGGCACACCGATCTTGTCTTTGAGGCGGCCGATCAGCTCGTGGGCAACGTAGGGCGACAGGAGGCCGGCCATGTCCTTGACACAGATGGTGTGCGAGCCCATGTCTTCGAGCACGTGGGCGAGCTCGACAAAGGTGTCGACGCTGTGCACAGGGCTGATCGTGTAGCTAATGGCACCCTGGGCATGCGCCCCTTCACGCCGTACAAGCTCGATGGCGCGGCGCATGTTACGCACGTCGTTGAGGGCGTCAAAGACTCGAAAGACGTCGATGCCGTTCTCGTGCGCCTTGACGACGAAGCGGTCGAGCACGTCGTCGGGATAGTGCTTGTAACCGACGACGTTCTGCCCGCGGAGGAGCATCTGGAACGGGGTGTTGGGCATTCTGGCCTTCAGCTTGCGGATCCGTTCCCACGGGTCCTCGTTGAGAAAGCGCATGGCCGAGTCGAACGTGGCCCCACCCCACATCTCTACCGACCAATAGCCGACATTGTCCAGCTTCGCGGCGATCGGCAGCATGTCGTCGGTGCGCATCCTGGTCGCCAGCAGGCTTTGGTGCGCGTCGCGCAAGATGGTATCGCAAATCCGGACCGGCGCCGGCGTAGCTGCAACGGTCGCGGCCGCAACGGTCGCGGCCGCAACGGTCGCGGTAGCGCGTGCACCGGTAGCTTGATCGGTCATAAAGGTCTCCTATTCAGCAAAGAGATAAGCGGCCTTGAACATCAACACCAGTGCTTCTTGCTCGGCACGCGACCGGTGTTTCTCTCCCGCGCGCACCACGAGCACTTCGCCCTGTCGCACAGGCACGCTTGGGCCGTCATAGTAGTCGATCAAGATCTCGCCTTCGAGGACCACGTACATCTCATCCTTGGTGTGCACGTGGAACTTGTAGGCTCCGTCAAAGCGGCTCAGGTAGGCGCAATACCCGGGTACCCCCGGGGCGCTGTCGACCTGGGCCAGGACGGTGTGCGTGAACGGTTGGGTCAATGTCTCTGCCGCTTCGGCAATACTCTTTTTGTGCTCAGGCATCGTCACCCGTTCCTTTCGTGCTTGGCTGCGCAGCGGTGGATGGTTCCTGCCGCCCGGGCGATCCCTCGGTGCCGGCGGGCTCGTGGCGTGCGCCCCAGGGGCGAACGACCTGGCGCCAGGCTTCCCCGGCCTTTTCCGCGTGCTCTGCAGCTTTCAACCAGTTTCCGACGAGGCGGTAAGTGTCGGCAATCGCCCACTGCGCCTCGGCGATCAAGACCTGGCTGCCGACGGCCGTGCGGAGGGCCAGCGACTGGCGGTAGGCGACCAGCGCCTGTTCCAGC
>DATHUZ010000277.1:0-9907 GCA_035461725.1 Anaerolineae bacterium | reverse complement strand
TACACGGCCGAGGTGTTTATCAACTACCTGCTGCGGCCCGAGGTGGGCGCCAAGATCACCAACTATACCTGGTACGGCAGCCCAAACAAGGCGAGTCAGGAGTTTATCGACGAGGAGATCCTGAACGAGCCGGCGATCTATCCGCCTGACGACGTGATGGACAAGCTCGAGTTCCTGCGCGACGTCGGTGAGGCAACGTCGCTGTACGATCTGATCTGGACCGAGATCAAGACGGAATAAGGCCCGTCACACCAAGACACAGAGAGGGCCGCAGAGACACACAGAGTGGAAAAAAGGTCCGGAAGAGATAACCGGGTGAGTAGCTCAGGTTTCGACAGCCTGGTGGCAGAGGCCTGAGCTGCTCGCAGCCACCGGCTTGCGCCGGCCAGAGATCGGAGGTCGACGATGGCCCTGATCACGTTGAGTGTGAACAGCCAGGAATACAGCCTGGACGTTGAACCGGAGACGCCCCTGTTGTGGGTGCTGCGCGATCACCTTGGCCTCACCGGCACCCGGTATAGCTGCGGTGCCGGCTTGTGTGGCGCGTGCACGGTCCACGTCGACGGCGAGGCGGTGCGCTCGTGCACCTGGCCCGTCTCTGAAGCAGCCGGGCGACAGGTGGTCACCATCGAAGGCCTGTCGCCCGATGGCAGTCATCCCGTGCAGCAGGTGTGGCTGGCCGAGAACGTGTGCCAGTGCGGCTACTGCCAGCCGGGGCAGATCATGGCCGCGGCCGCGCTGCTGGCGCGCACCCCCGATCCGGCCGACGACGAGATCGACGCCGCCATGGCCAACAACCTGTGCCGCTGTGGGACCTATCCACGCATCCGGCGCGCCATCCACCGCGCCGCGAAAGGAGGCGGCGTATGAGCGCACAGCCGAACGCCGGCCTGACGCGGCGCGATCTATCGCGGCGCGACTTTCTGAAGGTGTCGGTCGCCGGCGGCGTGGGTCTGACCGTCGCCGTGTCGTTGGCCGGCTGCGACACGCAGCCCGCACCCACGGCCGGGCCGCTTCCGTCGTCGACCGCAGTCCCCACGCCTCTCGCCTCTCCAACCGCGGCAGATACGCCGTCGCCGACGGCGACGCCAGAGCCTGCCGCATGGGAGCCGAACATCTACCTGACCGTCGATCCGGCGGGCATGGTCACGATCCGCGCCTTTCGCAGTGAGATGGGACAGGGCATCCGCACCGCCATCGCCATGATCGTGGCCGAAGAGCTGGACGCCGCCTGGGAACAGGTGCGGATCGTGCAGGTGGGCGCCGCGCCGGCCTATGGCGACCAGGTGACAGGGGGCAGCGTCAGTGTGTCAAGCCACTACGAGCGCCTGCGCCAGGCCGGCGCGATGGCGCGTGATGTGCTGGTGTCGGCTGCCGCGCACACGTGGGACGTGGACAAGGCGGCGTGTCGCACCGAGGGCGGCGAGGTGATCCACCCCGACGGCGAGCAGCGCCTGGCCTACGGCGCACTCGTGGACGTTGCCGCCGGGCTGCCGCTGCCCTCGCCAGGCGACGTGCAGGTGAAGGACCCGGCCGATTTTCGCGTCATCGGCACTCCGCGCGGACTGTACGACGCACCCGACATGGTCACCGGCCGCCCTCTCTACACCAGTGATCTGTCGCTGCCGGGCATGGTGCACGCCGTCGTGGCGCGCTGCCCCGTCTTTGAGGGCCAGGCGGCCGGCGTGGACGATGCCGCCGCGCGGGCGGTCCCCGGCGTGCGCGACGTGGTGCCGATCTCGAGCGGCATAGCCGTCGTGGCCGACAGCACCTGGGCGGCGCTGCGCGGACGCGCAGCCCTCGACATAACATGGAACGAAGGAAGAAATGCGGATCTGAGCAGCGAGGCTACGCGACTGTTGCTGGCCGACCTCGCGCCACAGCCGGGCAGTGCTGGGGCCGGGTCGATGGACGCGGTCTACGAGATCCCTTACCTGGCACACGCGACCATGGAGCCCATGGTGTGTCTGGCCGACGTGCGGGAAGGCCGGTGCGAGGTGTGGGCGCCATCGCAGGCGCCCCAGGCGGCTAAACAGCAGGCCATGTCGGCCAGCCGGCTCGATACCGGCGAGGTGGTCGTGCACGTGCCGGTCATGGGCGGCGGCTTTGGACGGCGCCACGTGCCCGACTTTGTAGCCGAGGCGGTGGAGGTGTCCAGGGCGGTGGGCGCGCCCGTCAGGCTGATCTGGACGCGGGAGGACGACCTGCAGCACGACCGTTACCACCCGATTAGCTGCACCTACATCAAGGCCACGCTCGATGCCTCGGGACTGCCCTCGGCCATGCCCCGCCCGCAGCCGTTTCCGATGGCCGTCGGTGTGCCAACCGGGTACTGGCGGTCGGTGGAGCAGTTCGACCAGGCTTTTGCGCGCGAGAGCTTTCTCGACGAGATCGCCGCCGCCGGTGGCCTGGACCCTGTCGAGCTGCGCCTGTCGCTGCTGACGGGCCGCGGACGGGCCGTTGTCGAGCTGGCGGCGCAAAAGGCCGGCTGGGGCACGGCGCTGCCCGAAGGCTGGGGGCGCGGGATCGCTTACTGGCCGACGTTCGGCGCGACGCACGTCGCGCAGGTGGTCGATCTGTCGGTGGCCGGCGACGGCACCCTGCGCGCCAGGCGGGTGGTGTGCGCCGTCGATTGCGGCACCGTGATCAACCCCGACACGGTAGTGGCCCAGATGGAGGGAGGGATCGTTTTTGGCTTGACGGCGGCGCTCAAGGCGCGCATCACCGTCGACAACGGCCGCGTGCAGCAGAGCAACTTTCACGACTATCCGCTGCTGACCATGGCCGAGACGCCACAGATCGAGGTCTACCTGGTAGATAGCACCGAGCGGCCGAGCGGCGTGGGTGAGATGGGCGTGCCGCCGGTGGCGCCGGCCGTGGCGAACGCGGTGTTTGCGGCGACGGGCAAGCGGGTACGGCATATCCCGATCCTGGCGGCGGACCTGGCGTAGGGCGCACCGTACCAGCTTGACGCCGTCTCGATTCTGAGTATAATGCGCGCACGATGAAGGCAGAAAGAAACCGCGAGACCGCCGGCGGCTATGACACCTATCCCTTTTCCCGCATGCGGCGCAGGCAGGCCGACGGCACCCGCTTTGGCACCGTCCAGGGCGCCATCCACGGGCTGATCGAAGTCGACGTGACGCGCGCCCGCCAGTTGATCCGCGACCACAAGGCACGCACCGGCGAGCAGTGGTCCTTCACTGCTTTTGCCATCGCCTGCCTGGGCCGGGCCGTGGGCGAGAACCCCCGGGTACACGGTTACCGCGATTGGCGCAACCGCCTGGTTGTATTCCACGACGTCGACGTCAACACCATGGTCGAGGGCGAGGCGGAGGATGGCGAAAAGGTGGTGCTCGCCTTCTTTGTGCGCGCCGCCAACAGCAAGAGCTTTCGCCAGATCCACGACGAGATCCGAACCTTCCAGCAGCCGGGCCAGGCCCGCGAGCGGCTCAAGTTCATGCGCCTGTTTGCCATGCTGCCCGGCTTTATGCGGCGCCTCTTTTACGCGGCCATCCAGCGCAGCCCACATTTGCGCAAGAACGGCTTTTGCACCGTCTCGATGTCGTCGGTGGGCATGTTCGGGCGGCCGGCACCCGGCGCCGTCGGTGGTTGGGGCGTCCCGATCTCGCACCACACGCTGGCGATCACGCTGGGCGGCATCGCACCGAGGCAGGTGCTTGTGGACGGTCGTCCGGAGGATCGAGAGTTCCTGTGTGTGACGATCAGCGTCGACCACGCCATGGTCGACGGCGCGCCGGCGGCGCGCTTTGCGGCGCGCTTTAAGGAGCTGATGGAGAGCGCAGAAGAACTGGGCTGACCACCCCGTGCCATCGACGCCCCACGATGTACGGATCGGCATAATGTGACGGTCGATTCTTGCGACAGCCCAAGTTTATATGTATAATAACCGCAACCTGATAGCCTCTCGCTCGTGGATCACTCTGAGCTACCTGCCGTATGCGGCCAGGGCGGCGACGAGAGGGATGTGCTCGATTCCTGGAAAGGATAATGGACATGAGCTGGCTTGGTCGTTTTCGCATCGGCCCCAAGATCGTTGCTATCGTCTTGCTGCTGCTGCTGCTCACCGCGCTGGTCGGCGGCTCGGGATTGTTCTACCTGGACCAGATGAACGACCGCCTGAACCAGGTTGTCGAGCTCTCGGCCACAAAGGCACAGGAGGCCACCCTCTTGAGCCGCGATCTGGTCAAGGTCGTGCGGGAGGAAAAGAACGTTATCCTGGCATCGGATCAGGTCGAGTCGCAGCGATACCTCCAGCGCATCGACGACCTGGTAAAAGAGATCGCCGACCGCCGGATGATGCTGGGTACCCTGGCTGATAGCGAAGGCCGCGCCCTGCTCGCCCGCTTTGACGAGCACTGGCAGGCCTACCTGGCCCTCAACTACGAGGTGCGCGAGCTCGCTTTGAGCGGCAGAACCGAGGAGGCTGCCACCCTCTCCACAGGCGCGGCTCGTGACGCCGTCACGCTGGCTACGGCAGACATGGATGCCCTGGTGTCCAAGAACGAGGCGGACATGATCGCTGCCAGGGACGCGAGCGCCGCCGGCTTTGCCCAGGCGCGCAGTCTCGTGCTGGGCTTTACGGCGGTGGGGCTCGTGTTGGGGCTCATGGCCGGACTACTTGTGGCGCGCTCGATCTCGGCCAATCTGGCGGTGATGGTTAACGCCGCCAACAGGATCGCGGACGGCGACGTGGCCCAGGACGTCGAGGTGCCAAGCCGTGACGAAACGGGTGAGCTGGCCGTGGCGTTCAGAGGCATGATCGGCTATCTCAGGGAGATGGCCGGCGTGGCCGGCCGGGTTGCCCGTGGGGACCTGGACGTAGAGGTCGAGCCTCGCTCGGAGCGTGACGCAATGGGGCTGGCTGTGCGACAGATGGTGGCCGACCTGAAGAGGGTGACGCGCGAAAACGAGCAGCGTGTCTGGCAGGCCAGCGGGCAGGCCGGCTTGAGCGAGCAGATGCGCGGCGAGCTGGAGATGCCCGTGCTGGCACGCAACGTCATCTCCTACCTGTGCCGCTACCTGGATGCCCCGATCGGAGCCTTGTATCTCAACAACGGCGATGGCCTCAAACTGGTGGGCAGTTACGCCTACACCCGGCGGAAGGGCCTGTCGGATCATTTCCGGCCAGGCGAGGGGCTGGTGGGCCAGGCGGCGTTGGAGCAACAAGCGATCCAGGTGACCCGTGTGCCCGACGATTACATCCGTGTCCAATCTGGGCTGGGCGAGGCCGTCCCCAGATCTATCCTGGCCCTGCCTTTTCGCTACGAGAACCTGGTGAGCGGGGTTGTGGAGCTGGGATCCTTCGCCGAGCCCAATGACGAGCAGATGGCGTTCCTGAGCAGTGTGATGGAAGGTGTGGCGATCGCCTTCCACGTGGCGCAGACCCGCGCTCGCACCCTGGATCTGCTGCAACAAACTCAACAGCAGGCCGAAGAACTCCAGGCGCAGACGGAGGAGCTGGAAACCCAGCAGGATGAGCTGCGCCAGATCAACGACGAGCTGGAGGAGCAGACCCGGATCCTGAAAGAGTCGGAACAAGAGCTGCAATCCCAGCAAGCCGAGCTGGAGGCGATGAACGAGGAGCTGTCTGAAAAAACGCACCTGCTGGAGCAACAGCGGGCGGCGGTCGCCCAACAGAATCGCGATCTCCAGACTGCGCACGTGGAGCTGGAGCGGCGAGCCGAGGATCTGGCTCTGGCCAGCAAGTACAAATCGGAATTCCTGTCCAACATGTCGCACGAGCTTCGCACGCCACTCAACAGCATGTTGATTCTGGCGCGCATGTTGGCCGATAACGAGGACGGAAACCTGACCGGCGAGCAGGTGGAATCGGTGCGCGTCATCTATGAGAGCGGCCAGGATCTGCTCGCTCTTATCAACGACATCCTCGATCTGGCCAAGGTAGAGGCGGGGCGCATGGAGCCGCACGTCGCCGCAGTGTCGCTCGCCGGGCTGCTGGACGAGCTCGCCCGTGATTTTGCCCCGGTCGCCCAGGAACAAGGCCTCGAGTTCGAGACCCGCCTGGAGGACCGGTTGGCGGCCGAGATTCAGACCGATCGCCAAAGATTGGTGCAGATCCTCAGAAATCTGTTGTCCAATGCCTTCAAGTTCACACCACAGGGCCGGGTCACCCTCACGGTAGAGCGCGCGGAGCCTGGCGCCGAGCTGTGGCGGGAAGGGCCAGGGCGGGATGAGATGGTGGCCTTTCGCGTCGCAGACACCGGCATTGGGATCGCCCCTGAGCACCACGAGCGCGTTTTCGAGGCGTTTCAGCAGGTGGATGGCAGCACGAACCGGGAGTACGGTGGCTCCGGGTTGGGCCTGTCTATCTGTCGAGAGATGGCCGGTTTTCTGGGCGGAGAGATCGGCCTGACGAGTGTGTTGGGTGAGGGCAGTATCTTTACGCTGTATCTACCTGGCGTGGCGCCAGCGCCCGAGCCGGCGGAAATCGTGGTCAAGGCGCGGCCTGCGCGATCTGAGGTGGCCGACGACCGGGATAGCCTGGGCGAGGGTGAGCGGATGCTGCTCGTCATCGAAGATGATGTCGGGTTTGCCAAAACCCTGGTGGGTTTCGGTCACAAGAAGGGTTTCCAAGTGCTCGTGGCGGTTGGAGGCGCAGATGGGATCGAGCTGGCGCGGCTGCACAAACCAACCGCGATCGTGCTGGACCTCAAATTGCCTGACTTGAGCGGATGGGACGTGCTCGCGACCCTCAAGGACAACCCCGACACGCGGCACATCCCGGTGCATATCATCTCGGTGATGGAAAAGACGCTGGATGCGTACCGCCGTGGAGCGATGGGCTACCTGACCAAGCCCGTCGAGCCGGCCGATCTCGACAAGGCGTTTGGGGCAATCGAATCGTTCCTGGATCGGCCGCTCAAGACGCTGCTCATCGTCGAGGATGATCTCGCAACGCGGAAGGCCCTGGTCAAACTGATAGGTAACGGCGACGTGGCGACCGCCGAAGCGAGCACGGGAAAGGAAGCTATCGAGGCGCTGCAAGCCGGATCTGTGGACTGCATGATTCTCGACCTGCGCCTGCCGGACATGTCGGGGTTCGAGCTGCTGGATCGCCTGGAAAAGGACGAGTCGCTCGTCAAGCCGCCTGTCATTGTCTACACGGGGCAGGAGCTGACGCGCGAGGAGGACGAGCGCCTGGCGCGCTATGCAGAAACGGTCATTGTAAAGGGGGTGGGCTCGGAAGAACGGCTCCTGGACGAAACAGCGCTCTTTTTGCACCGCGTGGTGTCCGATCTGCCTCCTGGACAGCAGCGCATTATCCGCGGTTTGTACGACCGCGATGCCCTGTTCGAGGGCAAAAAGATCCTGCTGGTGGATGACGACGTGCGCAATGCCTTTGCCCTGTCCAGGCTGCTGACGGAAAAGGGGCTGAACGTCGAGATTGCGACGGATGGCCAGAAAGCGCTCGACGTGTTGGCAGCGCAGCCGGACGTGGACCTGGTGTTGATGGACGTTATGCTGCCGGTGGTCGACGGGCTGGAAGCCATTCGCTGCATTCGAGACCAGGCGCGGTACCGGCGCCTGCCTATTCTGGCTCTGACGGCGAAGGCGATGAAGGGCGACCGCGATCTGTGCCTGGCAGCCGGAGCGAACGATTACCTGCCCAAGCCGGTCGATGTGGATCGCCTTTTCTCGATGTTGCGCGTATGGCTGTACAAGTAGAGACAGTGTCGCAGCGCGACGCCGAGCTGGAAGAGCTGGAAATCGGCCTGCTGCTGGAAGCAGTGTACCAGCGCTACGGCTATGATTTTCGGCAATATGCCCGCGCTTCGGTCGCGCGACGGCTGCGGCAGCACGTGATCAACAGTGGGGCGGGGACGATCGCCGGCCTGATTCCCCAAGTCCTGCATGACGAGGCCGCCTTTCAGGCCCTGGCACGCGACCTGTCTATTACAGTGACCGAGATGTTCCGCGATCCTTCCTTCTACGTTGCCTTGCGGCAGCACGTTGTGCCATTCTTGCGGACATTCTCCTTTGTCAACATCTGGCACGCGGGCTGCGCCACGGGTGAAGAGGTGTACTCGCTGGCGATCGTGTTGACCGAGGAAAACCTCTATGGCCGGGCACGAATTTACGCCACCGATTTCAACGAGGCCGCGCTGCAAAAGGCGCGGGAACGGATCTACCCACTCGACAAGATCCAGCAATATACGGCCAACTACCAACAAGCCGGAGGCACGCACTCGTTCGCGGACTATTACCACGCACGTTATGATGCGGTGATTCTCGATCCGGCGCTGGCGGCGAATGTGACGTTTGCTAACCACAACCTGGTCACAGATGGCGTGTTTGCCGAAATGCACCTGATCTTGTGTCGCAACGTGCTCATCTACTTTGACCGTACCTTGCAGGGGCACGTGCTGGCCTTGCTGCGAAACAGCCTGCGCCGCAGAGGGTTTCTTTGCCTCGGGAGCAAAGAGTCACTCGAGTTTTCGCCTGTAAAGAATGACTTTAGCCAGGTCGTGCCCCAGGAGCCGATCTACCAGGAGAAGGGGTGGAAGGTGGCGGATGCGAATAGGATGGTAGCAAATGGAGATGGGTCATGGACGAGGTGACGACCAGAAGCAAGATTCTGATCGTAGATGATAACCCGCACAACATCTATTCTTTCGAGTCGCTGTTGAGGGGGCCGGAGGTAGAGCTGTTGACCGCCGCATCCGGTACGCAAGCTCTCCAACTCTTGCTCGATCACCCCGACGTGAGTGTGATTGTCATGGATGTGCAGATGCCGGGCATGGACGGGTTCGAGACCGCGGAGCTGATCCGGGCATACCCCAAGTTCTCGGATATCCCGATCCTGTTTATCACGGCCGTCTACCGCTCTGACGAGTTTGCACGGCGAGGGTTTCGAGCCGGGGCGAGCGACTATATCACCAAGCCGGTCGATAACGAGATCCTGGTCAGCAAGGTCAACGTCTTTTTGACGCTGCAGAGGCAGAAGAGACAACTGGTGCGCGAGATCGAGGCACGCGGCCAGGCCGAGGCGCAGGTGAGGCACCTCAACACGGTACTGCAGGCCATTCTCGACGTCAGCCAGCTCATCGTACGGGAGAAGGATCCGGCGCGTCTCATGCAGCAGGCGTGTGACCGCCTGGTGGAGGCTCGTGGCTTTGAGAACGCCTGGATCGCCTTGCTCGACGGCGAGGGCAGGGCCACATTCACCTTTGAGGCTGGCCTGGGCCAGGCGTTTGCTCCGCTGGCTCAGGCTCTGGCGCACGGCGAGCCTGGCAGTGGTCCGCTGGCGCTGCACCAGGCGGGAGTGGAAGCTACGGCCGTGCCGGACGATCGTTCTGGCTGCCCCGCCACTGACGGCCGCGACCCACGCGAAGGGATGATCGTCCGGCTGGAGCACGGCGGCAAGCTGTATGGCCTGCTGGCTGTCTCTTTTCCTGCCGGACTCGGCGCCGACGCGGAGGAGCAAGCCCTGCTCGCCGAGGTGGCGGATGATCTGGCCTTTGCCCTACACGGCATCGAGCAGGAGGAGGCGCGCCGCCAGGCTGAGGAAGCGCTCGTTCAGGCCGAGCGCCTGAGCGCCATGGGACGACTGGCCGCCTCTTTGGCCCACGAAATCAATAACCCTCTTCAGGCGGTGGTGGGCTGCCTGGAGCTGACGCGCGAGCTGCTTGAAGAGAGTGATGAAGCCGGCCGGTACATGCAGGTTGCCGTGGCCGAGGTGAGGCGCGCCGCGCGCATCACTCAACAACTGCGCGACCTGGGGCGCAGCACCAGGGACCACGCCGAAGTGTCAGATGTGAGCGAGCTGCTTGACACCGTGCTGACACTGACGCGCAATCGGACTCAAAGCCAGAATGTGCAGGTTATTCTCCAGGGAGAAGAGATGCTGCTGTCGGAGTGTATG
>DATHUZ010000276.1:0-2599 GCA_035461725.1 Anaerolineae bacterium | reverse complement strand
GTGGACCGCCTGCGGCCCCAGGCCGAGCGCGCCGGGCTGGAGTTCCAGGTTACGCTGCCGGCCCTGTTGCCGCCGGTCGCGACGGACGTGGACCGAGCGCGGTTGGTGGTGACGAACCTCGTGCACAACGCGATCAAGTTCACGGCGCCCGGGGGACGGATCGCCGTGGCGGCCCGGCAGGACGGGGACGAGGTGGTGGTGTCGGTGCAGGACACGGGCGCAGGCATCGCCGCCGACGACCTGCCGCGCATCTTTGAGCGCTTTTACAAGGCGGACCGGGCGCGGAGCGGCGGCGGCACGGGCCTGGGGCTGGCGATCGCCAGGCACATCGTGCAGGGGCACGGCGGGCGGATCTGGGCCGAGAGTGTGGAGGGGCGCGGCAGTGCCTTCTATTTCACGCTGCCTCTGGCAGTGGAGCGCTGATGACCGGATCGAACCCCCATCCGGGCTGTTAACACGTCGTTAACAATTCCTTAGCAAATCGTTAATCAGCCGTTGACGCGGCGTTAAAGAGGCCGTGGTACATTCTTTCCAGCAGGCCAAAACAGAGTGGCCTGCGCAAGCTCGATGATAGAGTCTGGAGGAGAATGTAACATGCGACGGATTTTGTTGTCCAGTCTTTTGCTAGCCGCCGCGCTGCTGGCGGCGTGCGGCTCTACACCGGAGCCGACCACCGTCCCCCAGGTGGCGGCAGCAACGGTCGAGGCGGTGGTTACCCGGCAAGTGGAAGAAGAGGAACTCGATGGCGGCGGGGGCGTGGGTCTGCCCGAGGTGAACCCGCTGGAAGTGACGGGCGACATTGTCAGCGCGGGCAGCTCGACGGTCTATCCGCTGTCGGAAGCGATGGCCGAGCGCTTCCAGGACGAGGGGTATGCAGGCAACATCACCATCGACAGTATCGGCAGCGGCGCGGGGTTCGAGCGGTTCTGCGTGCAGGGTGAGACGGACATTGCGAATGCGAGCCGGCCGATCAAGGACTCGGAAGTAGAGGCGTGCCAGAGCATCGGGCGCGAGCCGATCGAGTTCCGCGTGGGCACCGATGCGCTGGCGGTGGTGGTGAGCCAGGAGAACGAGTTCATCGACGACGCCAGCCTGAGCGAGCTGGCGCTCATCTTTTCCAGCGCCGAGACGTGGGCCGACGTGAACGCCGCCTGGCCCGACGAGCCGATCCAGCGCTTTATCCCCGGCACCGACAGCGGCACGTTCGACTATTTCGTGGAAGAGGTGTTCGATGAGGACAAAGAGCCGATCCTGAACGCGGCGAACACGCAGTTGAGCGAGGACGATAACGTGCTGGTGCAGGGGGTGCTGGGCAGCCCCTACGCCATCGGGTTTTTCGGCTATGCCTATTACGCCGAGAACGCCGGCACGCTCAAGATCCTGTCGATCGAGGGCGTGGCGCCGAGTGCCGGGTCGGTCGACGCGGGCGAGTATCCACTGGCGCGCCCGTTGTTCATCTATTCGACGGCCGACGTGATGCGGAATAATCCGCAGGTGGGATCGTTCATCAACTTTTACCTGACCTATGTCGACGACGAGATCGGCCGGGTGGGCTACTTTCCGGCGAGCGCCGAGGCGCTGACCGCGGCCAGGCAGGCGTGGCTTGACGCGATGGAGTAGGAGAGCGCACGCGAGCCATGGCCTGGCGGCCTGTTTCGGCGCTGGCTGAAAGGCCGGGGAGGGGTGGAGACACTCCTCCCCTCGCGCTGTGAGAGATGATAATGTAGGGCGGATTGGCAATCCACCCTACGTCGCACCCCGACTTGTGCGGCGGATTGCCAATCCGCCCTACGTCGCGCCCGACTTGTAAGATGATAAGGAGCAAGATGCAAAACGAGGCAGCCATGGTTACCGGGAAGGCAGCCCGCCGGGCGGATGCGGACGCCGCCGCGCAGAGGGAGCTCGGGTTGGCGCTGCGCAAGCGCAGGCGCCCACACGAAATCGCGATCCAGGGCCTGCTCTTCTTGTGCGGCGCCATCTCGATCTTGACTACGGTGGGCATCGCCTTTGGCCTGGTCGAAGAGTCGGTGCACTTTTTTACCCGCGACGGGGTGTCGCTGGTCGAGTTTTTCACCGGGACGCGGTGGAACCCACAGATCGGCCAGTTCGGCATCTGGCCGTTGGTGGTGGCGACGCTGCGGACGAGCACGATCGCCGTGCTGGTGGCGATGCCGCTGGGGCTGAGCGTGGCGATCTATCTCGCCGAGTACGCCTCGCCGCGCGCCCGCGCCATCCTCAAGCCGGTGCTGGAGGTGCTGTCGGGCATCCCGACGGTAGTGTATGGCTACTTTGCGCTGACGTTCATGACCCAACTGCTGCGCCGGCTGCTGGGGGCCGACACGGTGCAGATCTATAACACCGCCTCGGCAGGGATCGTGACCGGGATCCTGATCCTGCCGCTGGTCAGCTCGATGAGCGAGGACGCGCTGAGTGCGGTGCCCCGTTCGCTGCGCGAGGGTGCGTATGCGCTGGGCGCGACGCGCTGGGAGACGGCGGTGAAGGTGGTGGTGCCGGCAGCGATGTCGGGCGTGGCCGCCGCGTTTATCGTGTCGGTGTCGCGGGCCATCGGCGAGACGATGATCGTGGCCATCGCGGCCGG
>DATHUZ010000275.1:0-3368 GCA_035461725.1 Anaerolineae bacterium | reverse complement strand
CTGAGTGTGCGCACCGACCAGTCGGGCCTCGTCGGCCTGATCCGGCACCTGCACGGGCTGGGGTTTGTGCTGGTGGGGATGTGGTGTGGTGGGTAAACCTCATCTTTCCGCGTTGGCTGTTGCTTGTGAAGCAGCGATGTCGAAACAAAGCCAATGATAGGTCACGTGCGCCATGGGAACCGCCGGTCCCTCCACCCCATCTTTGCTCAACCGCGCGCACGGCTTGGCCATGTAGCACTGGTTGCCGCCGTCTGTCGCAAAATAGAGGCCTTTGCTTGTGTTTGGAATATCATCTTCATCATGCAAAAGCGTGCAGGCATACGAAGATGCACCTGCGAGACTGAATTCCAGGATGGAATCTACGCCAGCTTGGTGAAAGTAACATATGTTCTGTCCTGTATCGCAGCACCAACCCTCCGCACCGCACTGGCTCAAGTCGAGAGTCTCTTCAATTCCGGAAGGTCCTTTGTAATAGATCAGGTCTGTGTTTATGCGACGGAAGGTGTAGGTGTGCAAGCTGCGAAGCCAGTTCGCTTCTTCTGCCAGGGTGGCATAACCTGCCGTGGCCGCGAATGGCACGCCGGTCAGCCGTTCGCGCGGGACCATCTCCGAGTCGCCGCCGACGGTGATCCCAGAGACGACGATCACGGGCTCGGTATACGAGTAGTTGTGGATGGTATAGGTCATCGTATCCAGCGGCCTGCGGACACCACCGGTCAAGACGTCGCCCGCCTGGATATATCCCGACGAGAAGACGATCTCTACACCTTCGGCAAGGGCCAGGCGAGTCGGCGGCGGCGCGCCGGGTCCGGCTAGTGAGCGAGCGAACCGATGGCCGATTGGTAAGGATTGACGGTATCGGTCTCTAGATCCTGGTCACGGTGCCGCAGTATTCACACACCAGCTCGCGCATGCCCTTGACCAGGGCGGGCAGTTGGCCGCCGCAGGCGGGGCAGCGGGTCGGAATGTCCCTGGTGGGGGTCGCCGCCGCGGCGCCGGCGGGCGTGGCGGCCGGGGCGGGGCCAAGCTCGCCGCGCTGGACGCGCTTGATCAGCCCGGCCCACTCCTCGTTGGTCGCGCCTTCCAGGCGCATCTCCGGATCGGAGTAGAGCCCGCCGCTGTACTCGCGCAGGCGAAGGTGGAGCATCTCTTTGCTGCTGAGGAACTTTTTCCTGTCCTCGGCGACGACCTCGGCGATGCTGCCCACCGGTGCTTCCCACAGCTTTTCCTGGACGAGCTCTGACTGGGTGGTGACAAAGAGGACCTTCTTTTTGGCCTTTTTCTCGCGCTGCTCGAAAATCACGCGGCCATCGGTGAGAAAGAGGAGGCCCTTGATCTCGTCGGGGTGGTTGGTCCATTCCGCCTCGCAGGCCGCGACACCCGACTCGTCGGGGTAGAGGTCAAAGCAGGCGGTATCGAGCGAGTCGAGCATGAATTTGACCGAGGCGAGCTCGCGCTGCAGCTTGTAGAGCTGCTGGCCGAGGGCGTCGAACGTGCCGCGCACCTCGCGCTCAGCGGCGTCGGTCTGTGTTTGCAGGTGGGCCAGTTTCTGATCGAGCTGGTTGAGCATGGTGTCGGACAGGCGGGGGAGGGCAGCGATTTTTTGCACTTCCTGGCCGAGGGGGGCGAGGGCGCGTGCCTGCTTGTTGAGCGTGGCCAGCGCGTCGCGGCGGCGGACGGGCCACGCCTTGCGCAGCGCGCCGGCCTGGGCCTGCAGCTCGTGGCCGTAGCGGTAGCCACGGTTGGCGAACCCGGCGAGCTGGGCCGGCAGGGCCTCGATCTCGCCGGCCCTGTCTTCGATCTCGTCGCGCAGGTGACCGAGCGTGATCTTGAGGGAAAGCTGGTTCCACTTCTGGCGTAGACTGGCGGCCCGTTCTTCGCGCAACTGCGCGGGTGATTTCTGCTCTGTGTTGGTCATGATGCCTCCAGGTTGATCTGGTGCGACGCGGTCGCCTCGCAGCCCCGCGACGCTGCGGAGCATGATAGCACAGATGAGGCGAAGAGACAAACTGTCAGGCGATCTCGATCCGGACGGTCTGCACCCCGTCGGCCACCGACACTTCCACGACGCGCGGCTCTTTGTCTATTTCGAACGCGCTGATGTCGCCGCTCCGTTCCAGGCGGGCGATCTCGACCTTTTCGACGTCGGCGATACGCGGGCCCGAGCGGAGCGCCGACAGCAGGTCGTTGCGGCTGATGTTGCTCTTTTTCATGGCGTCCCACCGGATCTGACCATCCCTGACGAGCACGCGGTGGCTGCCCTTGATCAGGGTGCCAAAGCGGTCGGACTGGAAGGCGATGCGGGCAAAGAGCCAGTGCATGGTGACGAGGACGGCGGCGGCGACGAGGGTGGGCCAGAACGAGGTGGAGCCGGTGATGGCGCGGCTGGCCACCGAGCCGAGCATGATGGCGAGGACGACGTCAAAGGCGGTGTTCTCGCCGAGGGCGCGCTTTTCGCCGAGGCGGACGAGCGCCAGGGCGATGATATAGACGACGACGGCCCGCAGGCCCATCTGCCAGGTGGTCAGCTCTTCGGCGCCAAAGCCAAAGGCCGAGGTGATGACGTTAACGATCTGGTCGATCATCTTCCCTCCTGAAAGGGTGCCACACGCGTGGCTACCGGGTCGAGCAGCGCCGCAAGGGGGTAGAGGCTTGCCATCAAATTCGACGCCATTTTGAGCATCATTCTAGCCGAACCGAGGGCATTTGTCAATCACGTCATCGGCGGCGGGCTGCACGGTGCAGGCTGCACGTTGCAGGGTGCAATGACATGCTTGGCAGCAGCCCCGGCCCGGCATGACATCTCCCTTGACATTCCCACCGATCGGGATACAATTCTACTGCGCTGGCGTTCCAGGAAAGGAGATCGACAATGACGTCAATCCATGATGGTCCCTGCTCTCCTCACTTCTGGCCGCTGCCGTTTCAGGGCAGCGCCGTGCTCCCCACCCTGCCTGTCACTACCACAGCAGCCGGCCCGGCCGGACTCTCGGCCGGCATGCTCGCCGCGGTCGAGCACGCCCCACGCGGCTCGACCGTCTCCTGGGGCATTCCCTTCGAGATCGGCGAGATCCTCGTCCTGTCCGATGCCCCCCTCTCCGTCGAGGTCGAGCCCACCCACGCGCGCTGGCTCGTCTTTTTGCACACGCTCGACGCCTGCCCGCCCATGCTCGGGCCGGGCGGTGTGGCGTGCCCATCCCCGCGCAGTGGCAGGCTGGGCCAGGAAGTCGCGAGTTATGTCATCTCCTACGACGACGGCAGTGAGGCGCGCGCCGCGGTCCGCCGCCGCCACCAGGTCGCTGCCTTCACCCGGCCCTGGGGCGAGCAGTGCTTCGAGGCGGTGGCCCACCACAAGCCGCACCGCCTCG
>DATHUZ010000274.1:0-2958 GCA_035461725.1 Anaerolineae bacterium | reverse complement strand
ATCCGGGACCCGAGCACGGTCGAGTTTCGCATCTATACGCTCGACGACGACAGGCTGATCGGCTTTGTGGCGCTGCACAGCCTCGAGTGGAACAACCGCGCGGCGAGGCTGGTGATCGGTATCGGCGAGCCCGAGTACCGGGGGCGCGGCTATGGCAGCGACGCGCTGCGCCTGGTGCTGCGCTACGCGTTCCGCGAGCTGAATCTCGAGCGCGTGGGGCTGAACGTGAACGGCAACAACGCGCGGGCGATCCGCGCCTACGAAAAGGTGGGCTTTCGCCACGAGGGCGCCATGCGCCGCGCGCTGCGGCGCGATGGACAATGGCAGGACCGGATTATCATGGGCATCTTGTACGACGAATGGAAGTCAGGAGAGAACGGATGACAGAAGGTCAGGATCTCTTTCGCGGCGAGCTGGTGCGCCTGGCGGCGGCGGCCGAGGGCGACGCCGAGGCCTTTGGGCGCTGGTCGGAAGACGCCGAGTATCTGCGCGGGCTCGACACCGACTATGCGCGACCCAGGTCGGTCGACGAGATGCGCAAACAGTTGGAGCGCTCGCCCGACGACCGGGGCTCGGTCGAATTCCGCATCCGCACGCTGCAGGACGACAGGCTGATCGGGTTCGTGGTGCTGCACAGCATCGAGTGGAACAACCGGACCGCCAACCTGGCCATCGGCATCGGCGAGGCCGAGTACCGGGGCAAGGGCTATGGCAGCGACGCGCTGCGCGTGGTGCTGCGCTACGCGTTCCACGAGCTGAACCTGGAGCGGGTGGGGCTCGACGTGAACGAGAACAACGTGCGGGCGATCCACGCCTACGAAAAGGTGGGGTTTCGCCACGAGGGTGCGATGCGCCACGCGCTGCTGCGCGACGGCCGGTGGCACGCCCGGATCATCATGGGCATTCTCTACGACGAATGGCAAGCAGAAAGGGGGTAGCAGGTGTCTTATTATTTCAGCAAGCAGGTTGAGGGATCGTTTGACGACGTGATCGACCGCGTCACCGAGGCGCTGAAGGAAGAGGGGTTTGGGGTGCTGACCGAGATCGACGTCAAAGCGACACTCAGGAAAAAGCTTGACGTCGACTTTCGCAACTATCGCATCCTGGGCGCGTGCAACCCGGCCTTTGCCCACAAGGCGCTGACCATGGAAGACAAGATCGGGACGATGCTGCCCTGCAGCGTGATCGTCCAGGAGCTGGGCGAGAACCAGGTCGAGGTGGCGGCCATCGACCCGGTGGCGTCGATGCAGGCGGTCGACAACCCGGCGCTGGGCGAGGTGGCACAGGAGGTGCAGGCACGCCTCAGGCGGGTGGTGGAGAAGATGCGCTGACCGCCGCGCAACGGCGGCGCGCCGGGCCGCCACAACCTGGAACCGAGGAGAAACAAGATGACACGACAGGCCTTTGATCAGGAGCTGCAGCGCCTGCAGGACGACGTGATCGCCCTCGGCAGCATGGTGGGCGACGCACTCGTCTATTCCGTGGACGTTCTCAAACGGCGCGATTTCGACGCCTCGCGCGCCATCATCGAGCAGGACCGCGAGGTGAACCGCCGGCGGTTCGCGATCGAAAACGACGTATTGACGCTGATCGCCACCCAGCAGCCGATGGCCGGCGACATGCGCATGCTGGCGGCGATCCTGGAGATCGGCACCGAGCTGGAGCGGATGGGCGACTATGCCAAGGGGATCGCGCGCATCAACCTGATGATCGGCGAGCAGCCGCTGATCAAGCCGCTGATCGACCTGCCCATCATGGCCGACATCGCCCGCGACATGCTCGACCAGGCGCTCAAAGCCTTCATGGATGGCGACGATGCCCTGGCACGCTCCATCCCCCGCCGCGACGACGAGATCGACGACCTCTACCAGCAGGTCTATCACGAGCTGCTGACCTTTATCATCGAGGATCGGAGCGTGATCGAGCAGTCGAACCTGTTGATGTGGGTGGCCCACAACCTGGAGCGCACCGCCGACAGGGTGATCAACCTGTGCGAGCGCGTGGTCTATATGGTGACCGGCGAGCTGGAAGAGCTGAACAGCGACTCGGGCGTGGAGAGTGTGGCGTGAGCGAGCGGGCGACAGGGGGAGCGCGGGCGGGCGGGCCGGGCAGGATGCTGCTGTGCATCGACGTGGGCAACACCAACATCACCCTCGGCCTGTACGAGGGCGAGACACTCGGGCCGCGCTGGCGGCTGGCCACCGCTCACGAGCGGATGCCCGACGAGTTTATCCTGCAGCTCCGGGGCCTGTTGGGCTACGCCGGGTACGGCCCCGCCGACGTGGCTGGTGCCGTGCTCGCTTCCGTCGTGCCCCCGCTCACCGGCCGGTGGGTGGACGTGTGCCGCGCCATCGGGCACGACCCGCTGGTGGTCGACGCGTCGGTGAAAACGGGCGTGCGCGTGCTGTACGACGATCCGTCGGCGGTGGGAGCCGACCGGATCGTCGACGCGGCGGCGGCCTACCGCTTCTACGGGGGGCCGGCGTGCATCGTCGACTTTGGCACGGCGACGACGTTCGACGCGATCTCGGCCGGGGGCGACTACCTGGGGGGCGCCATCGCCCCTGGCATCGGCATCGCCGCGCAGGCGCTGTTCGAGCGGACGGCCAAGCTGCCGCGCGTCGAGCTGGCCCGGCCGCCGGCGGCCATCGGCCGCAACACGACGCACTCGATGCAGTCGGGCCTGCTCTTTGGCTACGTCAGCCTGGTGGAGGGGATGGTGGCCCGCTTTCGGGCCGAGCTGGGCGACGACATGCGCGTCATCGCCACCGGCGGCCTGGCCGAGCTGATCGCCCGCGAGACGCCGGTGCTCGAGATCCTGGCGCCGTGGCTGACGCTGGATGGGCTGCGGCTGGTGTACGAGATGAACACATCGGCGTGATGCGTGATGCGTGATGCGTGATGCGTGATGCGTGATGCGTGATGCGTGATGCGTGAAAGGTCTCGTCTATAATTGCC
>DATHUZ010000273.1:0-5319 GCA_035461725.1 Anaerolineae bacterium | reverse complement strand
TAGCGTGAGGCGGTCATGCTGAGACTGGACGACCTGACACACCTGCCCCTGCTCGATCCGCTCATCGAAGAGATCGTGGCGGACCGCTCGGGGCTGGTGGTCGTGGCGGGTCTCGACCCGCGTCCCGTGGGCATCAACGTCGAAAGCGGATTTCTGCCGAGCGGCAGGGCCGCCATCTGGCGCATCCTGCTGCGCCAGTACCTCGACGTGCATCCCAGGTGGCGGGTGAGCCTGGTGACCACGGATCCGGAGACCCTGCGGGTGCCGCGGGCCTGGAGGCGGCGGGTGCAGGTGTTCCGGCCGGACCTGGGGATGAATCCTCTGCCGGGGGCCAGCCCTTCCCTGAAGGTGATCTCGACGTCGCAGGTGAGTTACCAGGAGGCGATCGCGCGGGCGGTGGGCGGACGACCCGACCTGCTGGCAGTGGACGAGATGACCAGGGACACGGCCGCGGCGGCGCTGGAAGTGGCCGCCAGTGGCGTGCGGGTCGTATCACAGCTCGACACGGTGCTGCGCGGCGCCGACGCGGCCCAACATCTACTCGATCTGTGTGAGCACCGCGACCTGTTGAAGGGGCTACGCTGGATTCTGGCTGTGCAGCGCCTGCCGACACTGTGCACACGGTGCAAAAAGCCGGAAGCGGTGGACGCGGCTCTGCTCGACGAGTGGGAGTCACGCTATCCGGCACTCGACGCCACGCTGCGCGCCGGCACCTATTTCCGTAGCGGCGGCTGCACCCACTGCCGGGGTACGGGGCGTGAGGGCGAGATTACGGCATTCGACGTATTTGAAGCGGGCGACGATCCGCTGGATGGTGCGAGCCGGCTGCCGCTCGAGGCATACATGCTCGCTCTGGCCGCAGCCGGGCACCTGGCCCCCGATGATTACCGGCGCTTTGAGACGGAGCAACTGCGCCGCACCTACCACTTGCTCGCTACCAGCGAGCGAGCGCTGACTGCAGCCAAGGCCGACCTGGAGCGCCGCCTGACCGAGATCGAGGCAGCGAATAGGGTGCTCCAGCAGCGAACCGAGGCGCTGGTAGCGCTTGAAGGCATCGGTCAGGCGTTGATCACGTCCGCGGACCTGCGGGAGCTGGCGGGACGCCTCTGCCGGCATGCCCGCGAGCTATGTGGCGCGGATCGGGCCATCCTCTACTACCTGCCACCTACGGGGGCTGCAGGTGAGGTGCTGGGGGTGAGCGGCTGGGATGCGGAGCTTGTGGGAAAGCTGCTGCCCACGGAATCGCTGGCCGATCTACTCCTGCCCAGGGGCGAGCCGGTGCCATACAACCGGATTCCACCCGGCATTGCGGTGATGGACCCTGACGTGATGGGCATCGCACTGCACACCGGGCTGCGCGTGCCGCTGGTGGCGCACGAGCGAACGGTCGGCCTGATGATCGTGAACAGCTCGCGCCGGGCGCGCTTTGCACCTGGCGAAGTGGCGCTTTTGCAGGCATTCGCCAACCACGCGGCGCTCGCCATCCAGCGCGCCGGGCTAGTCGAGTCACTGCAGGACAAGATCGTCCAGCTGGAGGCGGCACAGGTCGAGCTGGTGCAAAAGGAGCGGATGGAGCGCGAGCTGGAGCTGGCGCGCCAGTTGCAGCAGAGCGTCCTGCCCAAGGTCTTTCCCCTCATCCCCGGCTATGCCTTTGCCGGCAGGAGCCGGGCAGCACGCTGGGTGGGTGGGGACTTTTACGACGTGATCCCGCTCGACGCCGGGCGGTTCGCGCTGGTAGTAGGCGACGTGTCGGACAAGGGAATGCGGGCGGCGCTCTATATGGCCCAGACACACAGCCTGTTTCGCGCCGAGTCGCGGCGCGAGACCTCGCCCCGAGAAGTGCTTTACCGGGTGCATCATCTGCTCCAGGAGCTGAGCCGGGCCGAGATGTTTGTCACCGTGTTCTATGGCGTGGTCGATGCCCGGGAGCGGCGGCTGCGCTACGCGCGTGCGGGCCATGACCTGCCGCTCCTGGTGCGGGGTGGGCAGGTGCGGCCGCTGGGCGGAGAGGGCGTCGTCCTCGGCTTCCCCGGCATCGACGATCTGAACCTGACGGAAGAAGAGATCTTGTTGCAACCAGGCGACCGCCTGATCCTCTACAGCGACGGAGTGACCGACGCGCGCGGCGCGGACGATGCCGCGTTTGGCAAGGAGCGGCTGATCGAGCTGTTGGCCGCATCGGCAGCGCTGCCGGCGGGCGAGATGTGCGACGCGACGTTCAAACGGCTGGCGGCGTACCAGGGAAGCGTGGAAGCGTATGACGATGCAACCATGTTGGTGGTGGAGGTCAAGTGAGATGAAGCTGTCGACGTTTTCGATCGTAGCGTACAATGCGGAGGAACAGGCGTGGGGTGTGGCGGTGCAGTCCAAGTTCCTCGCGGTGGGTGCGGTGGTGCCCTGGGCAAAGGCAGGCGTGGGCGCGGTCGCCACACAGTCGTACGCGAACACCGCCTTTGGCCCCGAGTGCCTGGCACTGATGGCACAGGGCGTGGGAGCGGAGGAAGCGCTGGCGCGCGTGGTGGCGGCCGACGAGGGGCGGGCGAGGCGCCAGGTGGGCATCGTCGATGCACTCGGGTGGCCGGCGACGTTCACCGGGGAAGAGTGCCACGAGTGGGCCGGCGGGCTGACGGGCCCCAACTATGCCGTGCAGGGCAACATCCTGGTCAGCGGAGCCACGGTAGAGGCAATGGCACGCGGGTTCGAGCAAGCCCAGGGCGAGCTGGCAGATCGGCTGGTGGCGGCACTCGCTGCGGGCCAGGCGGCGGGTGGCGACAGGCGCGGGCAGCAGTCGGCGGCGGTACTCGTGGTGCGCCCTGAAGGTGGATACGGTGGCTACAACGACCGCTACCTGGATCTGCGCGTGGACGACGACCCGGCCCCCATCGACCGGTTGAAAGCGCTCGTCGACCTGCACCATCTCTTTTTCAAGCCACCGGAGCCGGGCGAGATGGTGGCGGTAGAAGGGCAGGTGGGGCGCGAGCTGCAGCGAATCCTCTCTCGCGCGGGCTATTACGATGGCCCGGTAACCGGCGAATATGACGTAAACACGCGCCGGGCACTGCGCGACCTGGTGGGCAACGAGAATTTCGAAGAGCGATTCGACGAGGAGCAGGGGTTGATCAGCCGCCAGGTGATCGACGTGCTCAGAACCAAGTGGCCGGGGTGAATAAGCGTGAAAACGGGGGCCGGCACATCGCTCTCTTGGAGCGAGGCCAGCCCCCGGTAAAAAGGGGGGACGAAGCTCGATCGCACCGTAGGTTAGGTCTCCCTCCCTACCGGCGGCGAACGTAGGCTGCGGCCGGCGCGTGGCGCCGGGCTTTTTCTTCAGCCGATTCTGATAGCGTCTCCCATATGAAAGCAATGATCAGAATCGCGATCGTAGTAGTCAACATGATCCTTTCCTTTCCGTGTCAGCCAACTCCGGTGCCGTCGAGTGCCCCGGAAGCTTTTCCTGGCTTGCCTGGTAAGGTTATTATATCATGATTCTACACTCCCAACGGGCGCATTACGTTTGGATCGCAGCCGGGCTTGGTTGAGTTAGGTGGGTTTGGGTTGGGAAACAAGCTTCAGAGGAGCAGACTACCATCCCACGTGCCGGCACGGTAGCGACGCACCGCATAGAAAAGGAGGGGCACCACAGGTGCCCCTCCCTCTTGTGTAACAGTCGTCCATTTAGGGCGTCGGCGTAGCCAGTGGGATCACTGTGACATCCGGGCGGGGTGTAGCCGTCGCCACGGCCGTCGAGGTTGCAATCGGTGTGACGGTGAACGAGCCCGTGACTACCGGTGAGGGCGTCACTGCCTCATCTTCAGGCACAACGTCGGCCTGATCGAGCAGGTCACGCAGGCCAGCCAGAAAGAGGTCAAAACGCCTGGCAACCTCTTCCAGCACACCAACCTGTTCACCAATCTCCGTGACATCTTCCGACAGCGTGGTCACTTCTTCGTCGATGCCCGCTGTGCGCGTGGCCACCGCCTCCAGGTTCCCCTGCACCGCGTCTACCTCGTCGCGTGCACTGGTCACGTCACCCTGCAGTGTGTCCACGTCGCCTCCGAGGGTATCGACGCGCCCCACGACCTCATCGACGCGCGTGCCCAGCCCTTCCACCTCGCCCAGGCGGCTGTCGACCGTCCCCAATTGGGTCTGCACACGGCTTACCTCGCCCGAGAGCGCCGAGATCTCCTGGTCCTGCGCACGATCGCGGTTGCGCGGGTAGATCAGGCTCCCATTCAGGGCAAAGAGCACGAGCAAAGCGAGTGCCGCACCGGCGATGGCGCTGAGCAGTCCGATCGTAAGCACGCCCCCCCAACCAACACCGCTGCGCCGCGGTTCCACGTCTCGTGTGGCAGGCCGGGTGGGCCTCGGCGGCGGCGGTGGCGGTGGCGTCGCCGGCTCTGTCACCATCACCTCGGGCTCCGGTGGTGGGCTTTCGAGGTCCGGTTCAGGTCCCATGTCCGGCTCGCCCGCCTCGATCGCCATCTCGTCGACAAAATCGGGCTCGAGTGCCAACTCTTCTTCGAGCGGCGGCGGCACCCAGTCCACCTCCGGCTCGAGATGGTCCACGCGATCCGCTTCGAGGAAGGGGGGCGGCTCCTCCTCGACCACGTCCAGCTCACGGGTATCGTACGTGTCGCCCAGCAATACCGCGCCCGTGTCTGGCTCCAGCTCCGTCTCTTCCTCTAGCTCCGCATCGAGCAGCGGCTCGGCCTCTTCCGTGTCCACAATCAGGACGCGGCCGGGTTCTTCCTCGAGCGCTGCTTCCAGGTCGGTCCCTTCTTCCGGCTCCTCAGCCGGCACGTCCGGAATGTTGCTTCTTCTTTTCATCATTTTCTCCTTCCTCGGGCTCACTCGGGCAGTGTCACTGTGCTCGGGTCAAGAATGACAAAAGCGCAGCGCCTCGGACCCGACCAGCCGTGTGATCGAACGTCAGTTATCGTTAACCTGCTCCGGGTCCCACAGCTCGACGTCCAGGTCGCCCGGCGCGTCCTGGTCGGGCGTCGGCTCGTCGTAGCCGATCACAAGGGGCCGCTCCCCTTCGATCGGTTCCACCTGGACATGGCCGGCAGCGCGGTCAAAGCTTTCGCGCGACACGCCAGGCACGGCTGCCAGATCGGATACTTCCCGGAAGGGGTGCACGTTCTCGCGATAGTCCACGATGGCCCGGGCCAGCGCGGGACCGATGCCCGGGATGTTGGCCAACTGGTAGACAGCGGCTGTATTGATATCGAGTGGCGTCTGGCCTACTTCGAGTTCCTCCTCATCGAGCACGGTACCAGAACCTGGCGCGTTGCCGTGGGTCGCCTCGACAGCCGCCAGAAT
>DATHUZ010000272.1:0-6549 GCA_035461725.1 Anaerolineae bacterium | reverse complement strand
CGGCGGGCCGGTGCGCCAGGGCCTGATTTCCCAGGTGTGGCGGTTGGCTTCAATGTGCTCGAACAGGGCGGCTGGCAAGAGCTTCACCACCAGGCTCTGGGACAGTATGGCGAGATCGGCCAGGTGCGAACGTACTTGTATGGGATGACGGATCTCTCGACGTTCAATTACTTGATCGATGCCACCGGGGAGGCCAGCCTGTGGGAGAACCAGACGGGAAGGGGTCAGCACTGGGAGTACAACACGCGCGCCGCAGCCCGCGACAGGCAGTGGATCGACGTCGACAATGCCGACGCCGACAACGATCCCTGGACCGGTGGCGATGTGACCTTTTCAGGTTGGGTGGTGCGGGCTAACGCGCCGGCACACTACAATCTGGATGGCAGCGATGATCCCACGAGCGGGGACGGGCGCTACGTGGCAGCACGAGACGTAATCGCTGCCTTGATATACAACAACGGCGGCGGTACTGTGCTGTCAGCCAGGTCGATAGCAGAGGCCTTTTTTCGGCATAACGTCCTGGCATTGGACACAACTGTGTCCAATATGATCATCCAGGGCGTCCTACCTACAGAAGATCCGAGGCTGTCCACCATGTGGACCTTGCTGGGACACAGCAAAACCGGTATCTTTCTGACGTACCTCTTCGATTATGGTGACGGGCAGACCGGCTCCAGCGCGACGCACGAATATGCTGAATCCGGACACTATCTTGTTTCCTGTCGAGTCACTGATGAGAATGGGGTTTCGCAGACTGATTGGCTCTTTGTCATGGTTGGCCAGCCGGCCTGCATTGACGGCTTGCAGAACCAGGGCCAAGATCTGATCGGCTGTGGCGGCCCTGGTGCGCTGTGCGCGTGCCTGGTGCCCGGCGAGTGTGACGACGGTATGTTCGGCAACGGGGCCGAGATGTTATGCTTATGGCGAGTGTCGGACTGGCCGCGCCCCATGTGATGCATCTTCTATCGTCTTGGCCCTCCCGCCAGTTGGACAATTCGACCAGGTCCGGTTTGGAGTGTCTGCAGCTCAGGCTTGCTCCATGCGAAAAACAATGTATAATGATCCCTGCATGTCGTAGCCGACATACTCGCTCAAGCAATGGAGGCTTGGCCAACAATGATGTTGAAGAGCCGGGTAGGCTCACACAGTTTGTATGGAGTAACAGGACACGCGCCTCGGCCCCCCGCGCCGCGTGTTGCGCCGCCTTGCACGCCAACGACCATCCCAGGCCTGCTCCTCGCCGGCGGCGGCACCGACCAGGACGACGCGATGAAGTGGATGATCGATCGCTCCGGCGGCGGCCGTTTCGTCGTTCTCCGCGCTTCAGGCACCAATGCCTACAGCCCATACATCTATCGCGACCTCGGGGGTGTACACTCGTGTGAGACGCTCATCCTCCAGACGAGGGGCGCAGGCTATGATTGCTTCGCCGTCAACCAGATTACCTGCGCCGAAGCGCTGTTCATCGCAGGCGGCGACCAGTGGGACTATGTCCGGCTGTGGCAGGGAACCGCGATCGAGGACGCCATTCACACCGCAGCAGCCAGAGGCGTGCCGGTCGGTGGCACCAGTGCCGGCCTGGCCATCCTCGGTGAGTTTGCCTTCTCGAGTGAGCACGGAACGGTTACGTCATCGCAGGCGCTTGGCGATCCCTTCCACCCGCACCTCACGCTCAGCCACGATTTTCTGCATCTGCCTTTCCTGGGTGGGGTGGTCGCCGACAGCCATTTCGTAGCGCGCGACCGTATGGGCCGGCTCGTCACCTTTCTCGCACGCATGCTCGCCGGCGGGCTGGCGCCAAGGGCCCGTGCCATCGGCGTCGACGAGAAAACAGCGCTGGCGGTGGACGACAAAGGGGTTGGCACCCTGTTCGGTGAGGGAGCCGTCTACTTTTTGGAGGCGCTGGAGACTCCGGAAGTATGCCGCAGGGGTGCTCCACTCACCTTCCGCGACGTGTCGGTGGTTCGCATTTCTGGTGCCGGGGCACAGTTCGACCTGGCGTCGTGGATGGGTGAGGACGGCAGCACCTACCAATTGTCGGCCGTGGAAGGCGTGCTTCGCTCCACACAGGTCGGCGGGTCTGTCTACTAGCACGCTCTAAAAGAGACGCCGGTTCCGTTCCCACCTTTTGCACTTTTTCCACGCGGGTGGTACAATAGCACCTCGTTTGAATAGAAGAATCGCGTGGTTCCCGTAGAGTGCCAGCAGAGTCGCTATGCCCGGCCGAGTGCCGCGCTGTAGGATCGTGACGGGCATCGAAGCCTCGCCACCCAACCCAATTCGGAGTGGAGTAGAGATGAAAGCGATGCGATGCCTGTTGCTGCTGGTGCTAGTTCTGATCCCACCCTTGCCGTTCAACGCCCTGCCCACGTCGGCGGCACCGGCCCGGCCGGATATTCCCGCCACGTGGGCTATTGTGACGGAGAATTTCGACGGCGATGGGCTGGATGGTTGGAAAGCGGTGTCTGCTACGGACCTGAGCCTGGTACCGGCAGGTGGCTACCTCGGCTCGGCAGGACTCGGCGTAAATACAGGGCAACACGCGAGCTATATCTATCAGGCCGACACCGCCTACGCCGAGGAGGCCTATCTCACCTTCTGGTTCCATCCCAACAGCGTCAACATCCCGGGTGGCACCGGCTGGGTGCCGGGCGAATCTATCTCGCTCGCCTCAGTGCGCCACAGCGGCGGCGACTGGTGGCCCCCCCTCGTCGCGCTCTACCTCCAGCAGCCCGCGGGCCAGGGCTACCAGGCCTACCTGGCCTGGCCGGTCGATGCCTCAGGCAACAGGCACTTTGACTACGAGGCCGGCGCGTTCGCGGTGGTGAACGGCTGGCAGCAGTTGACCATCGGCTACCGCGTGAACGAATGGGTGGCCGTGTGGCGGGACGGCGAGCTGATGCGCCACGCCACCGGCGTCGTCCACACCGATCCATATGGCGACGTAGTCGAGCTGGGCAAGACGAACGACTCGACCAACACTCCTGCCGGGATGATGCTGTTCGATGCTTTCGCATTCCAGCTCCCGCGCATCGCCGACCTCTGGGTGGACGCCGCGCACGGCGACGACGGCAACAACGGCCTGGCGTCAGCCACCGCCTTGCGCACCATCCAGCGCGCCGCCGAGCTCGCCGGGCCGGGCACGGCCGTGCACGTCCAGCCCGGCATCTATCGCGAGACGGTTCATCCGGTCATGAACGGCACCGCCGCCGAACCGGTTCGCTACCTGGCGGAGAACGGCCCGGGCACCGCCATCATCCGCGGGTCTGAAGCCTCTGCGTCCCTGACGTGGGCGCAGCTTGCCGCAAACACGATCGGCCTGCCCGCGGGGGTCGATCCGGCAGCCATCTGGTACACGGATCTGTCAGCGTGGGGCCTGGAAGGAGCCCCGCGGTTTGTCGTCGACCTCGCCGCCGGGCGCGAGGCGGTGGCCCGGCTGCCGCTGGCGCGGGAGCCGGACTGGGAAGTGAGCACGGAGTGGAAACACCACGAGCTCTGGTGGGCGGCCGATGGCGGTTGGGCAGCCGCGGGCTGTGACCCCGCCACAGACCCCGACCCGAACTGCGACTATGCATCGCGCTCGATGTACGAGCTGACCGACAGCACGGACGACGTCGCCGCGCCCGGCATCGAGCCGGGTAATCTGACAACCGTGGGCAACCTGACGGGAGCCACGCTGCGCGCGATAGACTCGCGGCAGGGCCACTACATCTATCGCCGGACGATCGTCGCCCACGACGTCGGCGCGGGGCGCATCACCGTCGATCGCTGCTGCGAGCACGACATGGGATCGGGAGATCCCGCCCTCGGGTGGGGCTCCAAGTACTATGTGGAGGGGCTGCCCTCGCTGCTGGATTCACCGGGCGAGTGGTGGTACGACCCCGCCACCGGCTATCTTTACCTCTGGCCCCGCACGGCGGGCGATCCCGCGCTGCACAGCATCGAGATCTCGCGCCGCGACGTGGGGTTCGACCTCAGCCACCGCTCCTACATCACACTCGACGGGCTGGATCTCGAGTTCCTGAACGGCAGCGCCGTACACCAGTCGAACTGGAGCGCGAAACGATCGTACCACAACACCGTGCGCAACGTGACCGCCCGCTATGCTAACTATGGCCTGTGGGTGGAACAATCGACGGAGGCCAGCTTGCCGGACAACATCACCGCTGGCTTTACGCTCGAACAGTCCGAGATCGGTTACATGGACACCCACGCCCTCCGCCTCACCGACTGGTGGGGAAACGATGCCGCGCCGGACGCCTTCACGCACTCGGGCGTGGTGAACACCCTGATCCGCGACAACGAGCTGCACCACCTCGGGTTTCGCACCGACGATGACAACGCCATCGGAGTGGCGCTCCAGTTCGCCAACAAGCTGCGCTTCGAGGGAAACAACGTCCACCACGTCGCGCACAATGGCGTGCAGCTCATCAAGTCGGTCATCCAGTCGCCCAAAACGTACGGCTTTGATGCCGACGAGATCAAGACCGGCGAGATCGTGATCAAGGACAACGTGTTCGAAAAGGCGTGCCAGCTCACCACCGACTGTGGCGCACTCAAGGTGTGGGGCTCGCCACCCGACACCCACGTCTTTCGTGACCTGCTCATCACCGGCAACGTCTTTCGCGACACCTTTGGCTGGAGCTATGTGTCTGAGAAACGGGGTGGGTGGGCCGGGGGGGTTGACAGCCAGGTGCGAGGGTTGGGTGGCTTTGGCTTCTACGTCGACATGGCGAGTGGTGTGCACGCCTATCGCAACGTGGCCTACAACAATGCCTATGCCGGCTATCTTTTCTCGGGCGTCTGGCGCGACGGCGACATGCTGTTCTATAACAACGTCGCTGCGAACTCGCTGTACGGCTTTCGCCTCACAGGAGCGAGTTTTGACACGCACGAGGGCAGCGTCAACACGCAGTTGGTCAACAACGTCGTGATGAACAATGAAGGCTATGGCGTCCTGCAAGAGGACGAGGACGGGAGGCACGGCAACCTGGCGATCGATCACAACCTCTACTTTGGCAACGGCTGGCGGCCGTGGGAGGCGGGTGGGCTGTGGCGCGCGGGTGACATGGCGATCTATCGTGTGAGCGTGGCGAACGAGTACTACCCCACGCTGGCCGACATCCAGGCGAACACAAGCTGGGAAGCGCACGGCCGGACAGGCGATCCACATTTATGGAGTTTCGACCTGGCGGACCACGACCTGCACGACGGCTCCCGGCCCGACCTGCACCCCACGGCGAACAGCGACACGCTCATCGATCGCGGCAGCGCGGTGCTGCCCGGCTCACTTGAAGCGCTGGTCTCTACCTTTGTCATCGAGGATCTCAAACGAGGCTCAGCGTACGATATTGGCCGGTACGAGGCAGGGTTCGGCCTGGTGGCGGTGCCGGGGGCCAGGGGCACCGCGCCAGGCGGCACCGCGCTCTATACCCTGCGGCTCTTTCCACCCGATCTGCCCTTCGACGTGGCATTGGCAGCCGCCCACCCACCCGACCTCTTGACGCTCAGTCTACAGCCGGCGCAGATCGGCGGCGAGGCCGGTGCCACCCTGAGCATCACGGATTGGCATACAGAGCCTGGGCTCTTGCCGGGTGTGACCTATCGTGTAACCATCGCGGGCTCCGGTGGCGGGTTCACCCAGTCTACGTCGGTGTACTTGATCGTGGGCGGAACGCGTTTCTACTTGCCATTAGCGCTCAGGCGGTGAGATGCCAGTGGCCACGCAAATGGGCTGGCCGCCTGCCTGAAAAGCGCACCAGGGCAGCACAGCGCCGATCGAGCTTGTTGCATTCTACACGTGGACGTGATAAAATATAGAGAGACGACCATGGATCGAGACAGGCGACGAATCGTTGTTATTGCCGGGCTGGGTGCCGCACTCCTCTTTGCGGCATCGCACGTTTACCGCCGGCGCACCCGCGGCCGCGTCGTCGGCCACGAAGGGCTCGAGGACCCGGAAGTTGCCCACGCCTTCAACCGGATCGCCACCCTGCCCCACATGCGCCTGCTTCGCTGGCTCGTCATCCGGTGCGCCGTCGCGTTGCAGCCGGCCGGCAAGGCCGCGGACCTTGGGAGCGGCCCCGGTCACCTCGTCTTGGAGATGGCCTGCGCCGCGCCCGGGCTGCACGTGACAGGTGTCGACCTCTCGGATGAGATGATCACTGAAGCAGAGAGGCTAACGCGGCAGGCCGGCTTGGACGATCGTGTCGCCTTCAGAAAGGGCGACGTGGCACGCATCCCATTCCCTGACCATTCGCTCGACCTGGTCGTCAGCACGCTGTCGCTGCACCACTGGGGCGATCCGGTCGGCGTGCTGGACGAGATCGCACGCGTTCTGAAGCCGGGTGGCTCATTCGTCGTCTTGGACCTGCGCCGCGACATGCCCGCGCCATTCTACGTCTTGCTCTGGACCGCCACCCGCTGCATCGTGCCGCGCGCGCTGCGGCGGGTGAACGAGCCCCTTGGCAGCCGCGACGCCGCCTTCACCCTCCACGAGGCCGCCGATCTGGCCGCTCGCTCGCGCCTGACCGGCTGGCGCGTCGTGCG
>DATHUZ010000271.1:0-3797 GCA_035461725.1 Anaerolineae bacterium | reverse complement strand
AGATCACGTGGTCGGCCAGGCGCCGCGCCTGGCGCAGCAGGTGGGTGACGATCACCATTGTCGTTTCCGACTTGATCGCCTCCAACTGCTCCTCGATCCGCAGCGCCGAGATCGGGTCCAGCGCCGAGGTGGGCTCGTCGCACAGCAGCACTTCGGGCTCGACCGCCAGCGCCCTTGCCAGGCACAGCCGCTGCTGCTGGCCGGTCGATAGGCCGCTGGCCGGGTCGTGCAGCCGGTCTTTCACCTCGTCCCACAGCCCCGCGGCGCTCAGATACTTTTCCACCGCCCGGTCGAGGTTGCGCCCGTTGCCCTTGTTCAGCACGCCCTGCATGCCGTGGATGCGCCGCCCATAGGCCAAGTTCTCATAGAACGACATCGGCAGCGGAAACGGTTTCGGCGCGAGCATGCCCACGCGCGTGCGCACGGCGGTCACGTCGACCCCCGAGCCATAGATATCCATCCCATCGAGCCACACGTGCCCGGCCACGCGTGTCCCTTCCGTCTCTTCCAGCAGCCGGTTCAGGCAGCGCAGCAGCGTCGTCTTGCCGCAGCCCGACGGACCGATGATCGCCGTCACCTGGCGCGCCGGCACCTGCGCGTTGATCCCCTTCAGCGCCTGATCCGCCCGGTACCAGGCCTGCAGCTCTTCGATGCGGATGTGAGCCAGCGATTCCATTTCTTTCTCCTACCGGATTACGTGTTTCGTCAACCGCCCCGCCAGCCGGCGCGAGACGATGCTCAGGATCAAGATCAGGATGGTCAGCACCAGCGCCGAGGCGTAGGCGCGATCCTGCACCGCCGGGAAAGGGGTGCCAAGCTGGAAAAAGACGGCCAGCGGCAGCGAGGCGGCCGGGCCGAGCAGCGAGTCGGGCAGCCGGTCGGTATAGCCCGCGGTGAAAAGCACCGCCGCCGCGTCGCCGATGCCGCGGCCAAATGCGAGCAGCATCGCCGTCACCAGCCCCGGCGCCGTCTGGCGCACCACCACCCGGAACGCCGTCTCCAGCCGCGTCGCGCCCAGCGCGTACGACGCTTCCTTCAGCGCCCACGGCACCATGGCGATCGTCTCGTCCATCGCGCGCACCATGATCGGCAGCTCCAGCAGCGCCAGCGTCAGGATCCCTGCCAGGAGCGAGGCGCGGATGCCGAGCCACAGCATGATGATGAACCCAAACGCGCCATAGACGATGCTCGGCACGCCCCACAACACGTCCAGTGCCAGCCGGATCACCTCGGCCCGCCCCGAGCGCGCGTGCCCGGCGCGCGTGGCATAGATCTGCAGGTAGAGCGCAATCGGCAGGCTGGCGAGCAGCGCGAGGAACGTCGCCCCGCCTGCCAGGTAGAGCGAGCCGACGATGGCGTTCAGAATGCCGCCCTCCTTGCCCAGGTAGTATCCCCCCTTGGGCGTCTGCGTGATCATGTCCAGGTCCAGCGCCGGCAGCCCGCGCCACACCACCGTGCCCAGGATCAGCGCCAGGCTCCCCAGCACCGTCGCCGTCGCCAGGATCATCAGCACTCTGAAGAACCCCTCTTCAATCCGCGCTCTTTGTCTGTTCACCGCACTTCCTCATCCACACCCCTTTGGTACATTGGTAGGTTGGTACATTGGTGCGCCGCCCGCCCAATCTACCAATCCACCAATCTACCAATCTACTCCCCCTTCACCAGCCTCACCAGCACCACCCGCGACGCCACGTTAAAAACAAGCACGATCACCATCAAGATCAGCGCCCCGCCCAGCAGCGCCGCGTCGTAGAGTGGGATCGACATCATCTCGCCATAGTTGTTGGCGATCAGCGCGGTCAGCGGATAGGCCGCGTCGAATATCGATCGTGGCACGTGCGGCGAGTTGCCCACCACCATCAGCACCGCCATCGTCTCGCCCAACGCCCGCGACAGCCCGAGGACCACCGCCGCGATCACGCCCGGCCACGACCGCCGCAGCACCACGCCGCGCACCATCTGCCACCGCGTCGCGCCCAGCGCCAGCGATGCCTCGCGCAACCCCTGCGGCACCGCGCGGATCACCTCTTCGGCCACGGCGATGATGCTCGGAAACACCATCACCGCCAGCACCACCCCCCCGGCCAGCACACCATAGCCCGTCGGGTTCTCGCTCGCAAAGAGCGGAATGGCGCGGCCGAGTGTGCCTTTCAGGAGCGGGGCGACGTGGTGCTCGATGAACGGCACCACCGTCAGCACCCCCCACACCCCATACACCACCGACGGGATGCCGGCCAGCAGGTCCACCAGCGGCTTGGTGATCGCTCGCAGCCGCGGCGAGGCGTACTCGGACAAAAAGATGGCCGTCAGCAGCGACGGCGGGACGGCCACAAACATCGCCATCCCCGTCACCCACAGCGTGCCCATGATGAACGGGTAGAAGCCAAACTCCCCCCGCAGCGGGCGCCACGTCGTGGACAGGAGTAGCTCGACCAGCGGGCGGGCGGCCAGGATCGGCCAGGCGCGCCAGAGCAGGGCGATGGCGACCAGCGGCACGAGCAGCACCGTGGCCAGTGCCAGGCCGGCCATCAGGCGCTCGGCCAGGCGATCGCGGCGGCGCCGGCTCGGGCGCAGCCCCACGCTGCTTGCCGACCACCGCTGCCGCCACTGGAGCAGCAGCGGCAGCGTCCCCTTTGTCTCGTGCATCGTCCTAGTCGAGCTTGCCCAGCTCGCTCGCCAGCTTGTCGGCCGGGAGCGTGACGTATCCGGCTTCCTCGACGTACCCCTGCCCGTCGGTCAGGATCCAGCGGATGAACGCGGCGACCAGCCCTGCCGGCTTGCCGTTGGTCACCACGTTCAGGTCGCGGGCCGGCGGCGAGGGGTAGTGATTCGTGCCCACCGCCACCACTGCCTGTTCCTTGGTGTCGTACACTTCCGACTCGTCCGCCTGCCCATTGCCGTCGACGTCGATCGGTGCCACCCGTGCCCCGGCCACCGGCATACCGCTGTCCAGGTCGAACGCATAGTTCAGGTTGTTGTAGCCGATGGCCAGCGGGTCCTTGATCACCGCGTCGAGCAGGCCCGGGTCGCCATACACGGCGATGCCGAGCAAATCTTCCTGGTCCACCCCCAAATAGTCCGCCCACGTGTCGGCCGCGCCGCACGCGTCCGAGCGGGTAAAGACGTGCACCGGGTCCGTCACTTCCGGCCGGCCCACCACCTGCCCCCACGTCGTGATCTCGCCCGTCACAAAGAGCCCCACGAATGTCTTCTGGTCGATGCCCCGCGTGTGCAGGTCGTCCCACACCGGGTTGGCCTCGCTCACCGTGGGAAAGACGGCGTCCTTGGTCACCGCGATCCAGAAGGCCCCCTTGTCGATCTCTTCCTGGTAGATCTCGCGCGAGACCATGCCAAGGTCGACGGCGTTGGCCAGAGCGTCAGACATGCCCTTGCCCGCGCCGCCGGCCGAGATGTCGAACCGCACGCCGGGGTGGATCCGCTGAAACTCCTCGCCCCAGCGCACCATCAACGGGTAGAGTGCCCACGCGCCCGAGATGGTAACCGTTCCCTCCAACTGGCCCCCGGCCGATACTGCCTCGCCGCCGCTCGACCCACATCCCGCCAAAGTGACGACCAGGGCAGCCGCCACCACGACGAGCAACGAGTTGATGACCCGCTTTCTCCTCTCAAACATACGTCCTCCCTGACTTCTGAATTCGCGCTCTACCAAGACCCTGTCATCACGAGTTCATCCATGTCGCCCGCGCCACTCATCACCAAAAAAACCTGCTCTGCCAAACCTTCTCTCTGCGCCCCTGTGCCTCTGCGCCTCTGCGTCTCTGCGTTAAAGCAGCCCC
>DATHUZ010000270.1:0-5603 GCA_035461725.1 Anaerolineae bacterium | reverse complement strand
TTCCGCCGCGACCCGGCGCTCGTGTGGGAGTGGTACAACTGGCGCCGCGGCCTGATCGCCCCCTGCAAGCCCAATCCCGCCCACGAGACACTGGCCGAGATGGAGCGCTACTTTGACGATTTCACCCTCATCACCCAGAACGTCGACGGCCTGCACGTCCTCGCCGGCAACCGGCACATCCTCGAGCTCCACGGCAGCATCTACCGCCTGCGCTGTACCCGCGGCTGCCGCGCACCGTGGGAGGATCGCGCGGCCGATCTGGCTGGCATCCCGCCCCACTGCCCCGACTGCGGCGCCCTCGCCCGCCCCGACGTCGTCTGGTTCGGCGAGTCGCTGCCGGCCGACGCCATCGACGCCGCCTGGCAATCCGCCCGCCGCGCCCAGCTCTTTCTCGTCGCCGGCACGTCGGCCGTCGTCCAGCCCGCCGCCTCGCTGCCCCTCATCGCCCTCGACGCCGGCGCCTACGTCGTCGAGATCAACCCCGAGCCGACGCCGCTGTCGGCACACGTGCACGAATCGATCCGCGGGCCGGCGGGCGAGTCGCTGCCGGCGTGGTGGGAGGAATGGCGCGCGGGGTGAGGAGTCGGTATTGGAACGAAAGAGTACCACGGACGGAAGGAATACACGACTCGATCCCTCCACAGGAGCAAGTAGTTTACGTGCAAAGAACGCAAGAATCGTATGTTTCTTTTATCCGTGATTGGGGTCTACACCCCGTACTCGGGTTAGATGTGGTATACTGTAACCAATAGGAGTGCGGGAGGTGCGACCTATGAAAACGCGACACCGAAGAGACCGTCTCAACGACAAGTCGCTCACTACGTTGATGACGAATCATCTGCGCCGGCGATATCACTTCAGCCCCGTTGTCGCCGAGGCGCTCACCGGTGATCTGCAAGCCATGTCTCATCAGATGCACGGCGGATCTCCACTGGCCGAGGGCCAGATTCTCTACCCAGCAGTCAAGGCACAGGAGCCGGCAGGCAAAGCGCTGCAGGACTGCGAGTATGCCATGGTCCGTCTCACTCTGTTTGCGCACAGCGATCTCAAGTTCCAAAAGCACCATAATCTGAAAGATCTCAAGAAATGCATCCTGGCGCGTATCTGTACGGAGGCGGACGTGCAAGGAGCGCCACTCACTCATGAGGATCTGGCTCGCCTTCTGTTTGCCGATCGCAAGACGATCGGTCACTACATCGAGGAGCTGCGCTCCGAGGGCGAGGTGGTCGTGACGCGGTCGACCTACACCGATGCCAGCGCCAGCATCTCGCACCATCGACCGATTGTCAAGCTGTTTCTGCTCCGCTACACGGAAACAGAGATAGCTCAGCAGACGAATCACACCCTCGGCCGAGTGGAAGCGTACATCAAAGACTTCTTGCGTGTGTCTATCGCCCACCGACGCGGGTACACCCTGGAAGGGGTTCGCCATCTCACCGGGTTGTCGAAACGAGTCGTCGAGAAACATCTTGACCATTATGCCGAACTCAGCACTTCTTCTCACTGGCACGAGCATCTAGAACGCGCGCTCCACTTCTACGAGACCGTCCTGGCGGGCGATCTGGTAAAAAAGGGGGTGCTGACGTGAAAACCGTCAATAGACTGATGAAAAAGGCAGTATACGGCCCCTTATGCCAGCAGACGCTGGAAGCGGCTTTGAAGCGAGAGTTGATGACCAACTTTGGCTTTGAGAACATGGGGGTCGTGGCCGACGTGCTGATCGAGCGGTTCCTGGCCATCGTCGAGGAGTATGCTCCGGAGCAGAAACGGCTCCGCCCCTATCAGGTTCTGGTCCTGGCCGTAGACAAGAACGAGAAGTTCGGCTATGGAAAGAGAATGGAGCAGTGTCAATTGGTGCCTGTCATCCTGACCCTCGTGACCCCGGAAGAACTGCAGCAATTGGCGAACGGGACCAAGCTCCGCGAGCTCAGGCCGATGGTTGTTGCCCGCATTCTGCAAGAAGCCTACGACCAAGGTGGTGTACTTTCTTTTTCCACCGTCGGCTTGCTCACAGGCATCCATGACAGCCGCACGATCGGCGAGGCGGTTGCCAAGTTCTACCAGCAACACCCTGATGTTGTTTTGCCACACAGTGGCACTATCTTTGACATGGGAACAACCACGACTCACAAAGAGAAAGCCGTGCTGCTCAAACATCAAGGGTTGCTTGAACAGGAAATTGCGCGTCGCATCAACCATCATCCATCGGCAGTCGCTCGCTACCTGAACGATGATGAGCGAGTCATCCAGCTTTGGAAAGACGGCAAATCGGTCGAGATGATCAGTTTCATCACCGGCCTCTCTGTAGGACTCGTGCAGGAATACATCGCCATCCACGAGAGAATGGAACAACAGGCAGCGAACCCGGAGGCGGACACATGATTGTAACCCGCTGCCCGCTCCCTGGAATCTTGACAATGTCGGTAGTCTCGGGTAAACTGCTAGATACCCAAGGGAGACGGGAGAGGGTGCATGCTTCGTCATCGCCTTCTCTCGTTTCTTCATCCACTATACCTGAGTACGGGGTCTACGCCCCAACAGGTGGTTCTCTTCCTGTCGTCACCAAGGCAACGGCGTGGCACAGGCCGCGAACAGCAGGGCGATTGGCGCTGAAAAAGCGCATAACCAGAGCCGGAGAAGGTACGGGTCAAAACAGGGTCGAGACTGGCTCGGGCAAAAGTCTACCACAGAAGCGCGAAAAAGACAAGAGACTGCGGCGAGCTATGGGCATCGGGTGTGTTCCAGAATCGTAGATAACCTCGACAACCAGCTCGCATCGGAGGCCAGGCTTGCGCAGCAAGCCGCTTGCTCGGGATGTGTCCACCGGGCGAAAGCCTCCCCGAGCAAGCTCGGGCCTCATAAAGGCAGCTCCGACAGATTTGAAATGCACCCCGGGCATCAGCGGGTGCTGCCCGGTTGACTTGCTTTGGCAGAGCGGTTACAATCGCTGGCATCGACACCACCGGGGAGGCAAAGCACGTGACACTGGCACAACAATTGGCCCTGTGGGCCGACACGCTGCGCGACGTGGGCGCGCTGGGGCTGCGCTTTACAGAGAACCCGTACGACGCTGAGCACTATCGCACGATCCAACAGCTCGCGATCGAGATGATGGCGCTGGCGACGGGCCAGGCGCCCGAGGCGCTGGAGCCGCTGCGCGACACGCTGTTCCGCCGGCCGACGCCGGTGGTGGGCACCGACGCGGCGATCATTGACGCCGAGGGGCGCCTGCTCCTCATCCGGCGGGCCGACGACAACCTGTGGGCGGTGCCGGGCGGCGCGCTGGCCGTGGGCGAGACGCCGGCCCAGGGCGCCGAGCGCGAGGCGCTGGAAGAGACGGGTGTGCGCTGCCGCGCGGTGAGGCTGGCGGGCGTGTTCGACTCGCGCCTGTGCGGCACCCGCAGCGCGCACCACCTCTACCACCTCGTGTTCGTGTGCGAGCCCCTCGATATCCCCAGCCAGGCGCCGTCCCATCCGCAGGAGGTGCACGACGTGCGCTGGTTCGCCAGGCACGAAATCCCCGCCGACCTGTCGCCCGGGCACGCGGCGCGCATGCCCTACATCTGGGCAGCGTGGCGTGGGGGAGAGGCGTACTTTGACAGGTGATGCGTGATACGTGATGCGTGATACGTGATGCGTGATACGTGATACGTGATGCGTGATACGTGCTGCGTGATAAGACTTCACGCGTCGTCTATCGCGCATTTACCAGGGCGCCCGCCAGCTCAAGAACGCCTGCTCGGCCAGCGTGCCGATCATCATCGCCGCCGCGGCAACGACCACGCCGTTGGCGGGCACGAGCCAGGCGCCGAGGAACACGGCGGCGGTGAGCGCGGCGACGTTGAGCGCCATCGCGCCCTGGACGGCCTGCGTCTGCCCCTCGCGGATCAGGCGCCCGCGCACGGCCGACTGGGCACCCATCAGCACGGGGTAGAGCACCATCACGGCCAGGGCCGGGCGCGCGAGCGCCTGGAGGTCGGGCGCCAGGTTGTAGACAAAGCCCATCACCCAGCCGTAGAGGGGTGTGAACGTGGCCAGGGCGAGCAGGACGCCAAAGAGGGCGCCGAGCGCCAGCGCAAAGCGGCGCACGCGCGCGTACGAGGCATCGTCGTGCGCCATCGCCGTGGTGAGCTGCTGCAAGCTCCACGCCGGGCCGGCGATCAGGATCGCGAATCCCCACGTCACGGGCCAGGCAGCGAGCGACGCGTGCGCCGCCACCGTCAGCGCGATGCCGGCATTGATGATCGACCGCGTGGATTGGCGCAGCAGGGTAGAGCCGGCCAGGGGCCAGTAAAAGCGCACGAGATCGCGCATGGTCATCGGGTGCCCCGCACCCTCCGCGGGCGTGGCATAGGCCGGGTCACGCAGCACAGGGCGGGTGGCCGCGGTGATGAGGACCGACTCGACAATGACCGAAAAGTCCATGGCGAGGCCGGCGACGATGGCGCCGCGCTCGGGGAGCAGCAGCAGCCCCAGGTACATGGCGCCGGCCAGGCTGACCAGGCGCACGCCCGTGGCCCAGGTGATGACCGAAGTGCGGTGGTTGAGAATCAGCACGCCCTGGTGGGCGCGTCGCCAGGCAATCGGGAAGGACCAGAAGGAGAGAATCTGGAGGGTCGGCCGGGCGCGGGCGGCCACGTCGGGCGGGATGCGCATCAGCCCCGGCACGATCAGGTCGTAGAGTGGGGTGAGCGACACGAGCAGGCCGATGGCAGTGACGCCGATACCGAGCCAGAAAGTAAAGGTGCGCACCAAGCGAAAGGCCGCCAGGTCGGTCGAGCGGGCCACCGACGCGTCGAGCAGCATGATGATCGGCGCCTCGACCAGCAGGGCGAGGCTGAACGCGACGCCATAGGCGGCCAGGGCCAGCTCGGGGTCCGCGGTGCGGCCCAGGCCGATGTTGATGATCGACGGCTCCAGGACCATCATCACAATGCTCGCCGCCAGCGGCAGCCAGAGCGTGAGCATGTCGCGCAGCGTGGGGACGGAGCGCGGCGTTTTGGAGAGAGAGCCTTCTGTTGACGTAGTTCCTCCATGGACGGTAGATTGGTAGATTGGTAGATTGGTAGATTGGACCTGCTCCTAATCTAGCAATCTACCGTTTCACCAGCGGCCCCGATTATATCACAGCCGCTGAGAATTTGGTATTCCGCGCGGCGCCGTCGATTTAACTCGATGCGGGGAGTTGTGGTACAATATGTCTATGCAAGCAGACGAGCTGTTCTGGACAAGCCTGGACCGGCTGGTGGCCGAGGGCCAGGTGGTGGTCGACCGCCCGCGCGGCTCGGCCCACCCGCGCTACCCGGCCCTCGTCTACCCGCTCGACTATGGCTACCTGGCCGGGACGGTGGCGGCCGACGGCGACGGCGTGGACGTGTGGCGCGGCACCCGGCACGGCGCGGGTGTGACCGGGGTAGTGTGCACCGTGGACCTGGGAAAGAGGGACGTGGAGCTCAAGATCCTGCTCGAGTGCACGGCGGACGAGGCGCGCCGCATCGTCGACATGCACCGCGAGGGCCAGCAGTCGGCCATCCTGCTGGAGCGGCCCGCCGGACAGGAGGAACAGGCGTGACAGGCGATCGGGACCTCTTTCGCGGCCGGCT
>DATHUZ010000269.1:0-3895 GCA_035461725.1 Anaerolineae bacterium | reverse complement strand
CGTCAAAAAAATAGTAGTTGGGTGTGGCAAAGCGCTGCGCCATGTCGAACTTTTGGATCAGATCGGGGTCGTAGCCGATCAGCAAGAGGGCGACACGCTTGCCCTTGCCCTCGGCGATCGCGTTCGTCGCCAGCGTCGTCGATATCGACACCATTCGGATCGACGCTGGATCGTCGATGTGGATGCCGTCGATGACGTTCTCGATGCCGATGGAGAAATCGCGTTTCGTCGTCAGGCTCTTGTGAGAGGCAAGCACGCGCCGCGACTCGTATTCGAGCAGCACCCCGTCGGTGTAGGTGCCACCGGTATCAATCCCCAGTACCAGGTTATTTGTCATCCTTGCTCAGCTCGATCCTGGCTTCAGCCGGCAGGGCGAGCCCCGCCTCCACTTCCACGGCTTTGATAATCCCCACGGGCACGGGGCATGCGGGGTGGTAACAGTGACGGCGCCCCGCATCCAGCGCACGTGGCCCCTCTCCGCGGAAGGTGATCTCCTTGAAGGGCTCGACTTCCGTGAGCTCTTCCGCCAGCCGCTGGATCGCATCGCAGTCGCTCTCGATCGCCAGCTTGACCTTCCGCCCCTCCATCGTCGCTCGAACCGTCGCCGTAAACCCGCACACACCGGATGTGATCTCTGCTTTGGCCATCAGTCCCTCACAGTACAAGGTAGATTGGTAGATTGGTAAATTGGTCAGTCATAGCGTGCGCCATGCACCAATCTACCAATCTACCAATCTACCAATCCACCAACCCCTACCCAAAGATATTGTAATCCAGCTCCTCGCTCTTGTGCCGCTCGTCTGCCAGCTCACAGATCCTCTTGAGCTCGTTGTGCATCTTTTCGTCGAGCAGCGGCTCGGTCTCGGTTTCGAGGATCTCGATCACTCGATCGTGCACCCGCTCGCGGTACGTCTTGCTGCCTGCCGTCACCCACTGGTCCCAGCCATGGCGATCGGTGAGCGTCGGGCGCCAGATCTCGGTCTTGAAGCGCGTGTAGGTGTGATCGTGGTCCAGATAGTGTCCGCCCGGGCCTACCTGGTCCATCACGTCGAGGGCCGTCGTCTCGTCGTTCACAGGGATGCCGCGCAGGATGCGCTTGACACGGTCAATGATCTCGTTCGACGCGACCATCATGTCGGGTGAGCTGGTCAGCCCCTGCTCCAGGTAGCCAACGTCGTGGATCATGTTGCCGCCGATGAGCGCTGCCGTCGTGATGTTCATCGTCGCTTCCAGCGCCGCTTGCTCGTCAAACATCTTGGCGTCGGAGCAGCCTGCCGTCTCGTACTCGGGCACGCCCAACCACTTGGTGATGTCGGTGTAGGCCGCGCTCAGCAGTGCCATCTCGGGCGAGCCGTAGCAATAGACGGTGGTCTGCATGTCCATGTTCGACATCAGGCCGCCGATGATCATCGGCGCGCCCGGCTTGCGCGTCTGCGCCAGGAAAATGCCAAACAGGCTCTCCGTCAGCGCCTGCACGGCGGTGCCCGCCAGGGTCGTGGGTGACGTGGCGCCCGCCAGTGGGCAGGGCGTGTAGACGAAGGGGATCTCGTGATCGGCCGCAAAGAGGATCTTTTGCACCACCTCTTCCGAGTGGCTCAGGGGCGAGACCGGCTCGATATAGAGGGAAAAGATCGGTCCCTTGCGCCACTCATCCTTGCCGCCAACGCGGATGTAGGCCATCTCGAGCTGGTCGCGCAGACCGTCGATGTCCACCGCCGTGACATTGATCGGCTTGGTCGTGCCTTCTAGCATGGCCAGGTACTGCCAGCGGTCATAGGTGCCCACCTGCACATCCTGGACGATGCCGAGCGACATGTGAAAGTCGATGTTGGGCAGCGCCTGGGCCAGCCTGGCAAAGTTCTTGACGTCTTTGTACGTGGCCCTGCGTCGCTGGCCCGTGTAGGGATCGATGGTAAAGGGCGTGTCTGACCCCGCGCCGAAATAGCGCGAGTTCTTGTACAGCTCCATCTTGTGCTTTCGGTCGGGGCCGATGACCACGACCTTGCGCGGCAGCGTCGACAGCGCCTTGTCTACCAGCCAGGGCGGGATCTTGACCAGGCTGCTGTCCTCTTTCGTATCCTCCACGATGGCGCCCCCGTCCGCCGCCACCTGCACGCCTTCCTTGTCGTACACGCGCACGCCCGTCTCGTACAGCACCGTCAGGGCCGAGAAATAGATCGCCTCGATCTCGTCCTCTGTCAGCACCTGGAACTGCGGCGTAGCGTTCACCGTATAGTTCGTCTTTTTCACCTGCATGTGTGTGTCTCCTCCTGATCAGGATGGGTATCAGGTCGCGTGCTGCTTCCCGCTCCCTGTTCCCTGGTTCCCTGTTTCCCTATCTCATGAATGCTTCCTGCTGGATCTCTCCACCCGGCGGGATCACCAAAAAGTCTTTACTCGTGCCGTTCAGGGCGGCTGTCCCCTCGCGCGCGGCGCGCTCGACGAGCTCGACCAGGTTGCGCACATAGGCGTCGGAACCGAGTCTTTCTTCGTAGCGCATGCCCCAGCGCTCACAGAAACCTGCGACCTCGAGTGCCTGGGGGCGATAGATCTCCAGGTCTTCCTCGGTGTGGGCCACCATCACCAGCCGCTCATAGTGCTGGTACTGCTGGTCCATGATCCAGATCGCTTCCTTTTCGCCATATTTGGGCACGTACTCGTGGTACTCCTTGAGGGGATGGCTGCCCGATTCCAGCCAGCCTTTGCTCAGATAGTAGGTGCCAGGCACCGCCTCGAACTCGCGCAGGTAGGCGCTGCGTGACCCGAGCAGCAGCGAGATGCAGTCGTCGACGCGCGGCACCAGCAGCGTGTGCACACCGGCGCGCAGCCCGCGCAGCCCGTTGCCACACAGGCCATAGCCCAACACGACGAGGCTCGGCTCCTCGATACCGTCGAGTTTTTCCTGCAGCGTCAGCGTCATCTTGGCCGGTACGCGGTGCAGCCCATAGTCGAGAAACTGCACCTCCCGCGTCACGCCATCCGGCAGGAGCCTGGCCAACAGGTCCTGCAGCACCTGGCACGACAGCACCACCACCGGCATCCCGCTGCCCTGGCTGATCTGTTCACCACCGTCTCTTGGCTCCTCGTGTCCCACCACTGGATCCTTCCTAGATGTGACGTGGCTACGCCGCGCCGACAAACTTTTTCGCCAGGTCCGCGCCGGCCGGGCCGTTCGAACCGTAGCCATCCGCGCCGATCCGCTCGGCGAACGGCGCGTCGACAGGTGCGCCGCCGACCATGATCTTGACCTGGTCGCGCACGCCCGCCTCTTCCAGCGCCTTGATCGTCTGCGCCATGGCGCGCATCGTCGTCGTCAGCAGGGCCGACATGCCGATGATGTCGGGTTGGTGCTGCTTGATGGCGGTGACAAACTTTTCGGGGTCGACGTTAAAGCCGAGGTCGATCACCTCGAACCCTGCACCCTCGCACATCATGCCGACCAGGTTCTTGCCAATGTCGTGCAGATCGCCCTTCACGGTGCCCACCACGATCTTGCCGATCAGCTTGGCGCCGCTCGCCACCAGTTGCGGACGGAGCACCACCAGGCTCGCCTGCATCGCGTCGGCCGACATCAGCACCTCGGGCACGAACATGTCGCCCGCCCTGAAGCGCACGCCCACCTCGTTCATCCCCGGCACCAGGCCGTTGTCCAGGATGTCCTTGGGCACCAGCCCCTCCGCCAGCCCCTTTTCCACCAGCTTGGGCGCCTTTTCGGCGTCGCCCTCCAGGATCGCCGTCGATAGCCGCTCGTATACTCTACTCATCGTCGCCTCCTACTCCTCTCGTACCCGGTCCTCGTGCTCTGCCAGGACCCGCTCGATTGTTTGCTCTGTTTCAGGCTTGATGGGCGACGGCTCGTGGCTCGCCAGGATGTCGCGCACGCGCGCTACGGTGC